>NZ_JBEPCJ010000005.1:0-257794 GCF_040299565.1 Spirillospora sp. NPDC000708 | reverse complement strand
CCGCCGGAGCCGCCGTGCTGATCCTCGGCGCCACCTCCTGTGCGGTCATGTCTCCGCACGTACGCCGATTCCGCGCCCACGGCCAAGATGACCAGAAGGCGGTTGAGGCCGTCGAAGCCTGACCCGCCTTCAAGGGGGCATGACCGCAACACACCGGAACGGGATCATCAAGCAGGTCAGCGCGCCGGGAGGCTCCCGGGGTAAACGCCCTTCTCCCGGAGCTCTTGCGGCCGATCCGGCTTCTCGGCTTGCCCGCGCTATGGCTGCCGGTCGTCGAGGCCCGTGGGCGGGGACGGCTGCGGAGCCCCCCGGATGGCCGCCGCGTCGGGCGGTCCGGACGCAGAGGCTGATCGAGGGGCCGGGCGGGCCGGTTCGGGCTGGCCGGCCATCGAGCGCAGCAGCCGGAAAGCGCGCTCGTTCACCGCCGCATCCCCGTTCTTCCAACCTGATGGCGGGGCGCCGCTGCGAGGAGGCCGCCCGCGGTGAGGACTGCTTCTCAGCGTGGCGTCGTTGAACGGGTCGGGCGTGCCCCCCGATCCGGGGAAGCGCCACGTTTGAGCAGCGCATGCGCCCGGGAGTTCGTTTGCGATCTGTTGCGGCCGGATTCGGGCAGAGGAACCGGTGAACCACTGCCGGGTTCGGTGACGTCCGACTGTCGTGGATCGGATGACACGTCTTCGCCGGCAGGGGCAGTACGAGGTCGCGCGGCCGGTCGTGCGCGGCGCGGGGACGGCGCTTGCCGGACTCGGGCTGGCCGCGCTGGCGGCGATGTATGTGATCGCGTTGTGGCGGATGCCCGACTGGATGCATCAGCACGACCCCAAAGACCGTCACAATGCGCGGCTTCTGGTGGTATCGGCCGGCGGCGCGGTGGTGGTGGCTGTGTCGTTGCTGTACACCGCGCGTTCATACCGCCTGTCGCACCGAGGGCAGGTCACCGACCGGTTCAGCAAGGCGCTGGAACGCCTTAGTTCCCCCGACATGGACGCCCGTCTCGGCGGAATCCATACCTTGGCGCACGTCGCCAAAGACTCCCGCTCCCACCATGATGACTTCGTAGAGGTCCTGGAAGCCTTCCTGCGGCGCCGTACCCCCGCTGCTCACCGCGATAACGGCCCAACCTTGGCCGCACACCCTCGACCTCCTGAGTGGCCCGATTACGACGTCCAAGCTGCTCTCACTGCCCTCGGGCGCCGACCATGCCGTCCGGAACAACGCGGCCTGGACTTGACGTCCCTGCACTTCGAACGCGCTCGTCTGACCAATCTGGACCTGACCGGCATGGATCTGTGGGACTCAAGCCTCCAAAACGCTGATCTGCGGGGGGCGGTGCTGCGCAGAGCCGTCCTATCGGAGACAGATCTGCGAGGCGCGGATCTACGAGGTGCTGATCTCCAGGGAGCAGATCTTCGAAGCGCAGATCTACGAGGCGCAGATTTGCGAGGCGCAGATCTTCGCTCGGTTAAGTGGATCTCTGCGGAGGAGATTCAAGCGGTAGCGATGGTGGACGAGCGGACTCGCTTTTGAGTGTTCAGCTACCGGTCCCGGACTCGAGGCGACGTGGTCGCAGTCCGGGAGCACATCGAGGAGTGGGAAGCTCTGATCGAGGCGCGGCCGGGCGACCTCCTCAAACTGATCATCGCACTGCACTACGGCGTCGCTGGGCTTAGCCTAGGGCCTGTTTCTTGGATCGGCTGACGGTGGGCGTTGGTTGGGTCACTGTGGGTTGATGGGTCGTGGTGACTTGACCGATGCGCAGTGGGAGCGGTCGGCGCCGTTGCTGCCGCCGACCGGCGGGCGGGGTGGACGGTGGGTCGATCACCGGCGGGTGATCAATGGGATCTGTCATCGGGTGCGGACCGGTGTGCCCTGGCGTGATCTGCCGACCGAGTTCTGGGCCCGCGGGCGGTGGTCAGGTGGTCGGGGGGATGTGGGTTGAGCCGGAAGGGGTGAGTTTTTGGAGGGTGTACTGGGGGGTGCGGGTGGGGCGGGCGGAGTCGGTGAGGTGGAAGACGGCGCGGCGACGGACTACTTCGGTGCGGAGGTCGGCCGGATTGACGAGTTCGACGCGTTGGGCTTCGGGGGCCCAGGCGAAGCGGACGCATTCGACGTAGGTGTGCTCGCCGGTCTTCTGCTTGCGCAGGAGGGCGTAGGCCGCTTCGGTCGAGGGGATGACCGGCGCCTCGACGATGGTGATGTCGAGCTGCACCACGGCTGGTTCGACCGGTGCTGAGTCGATGTGCAGGAGGAGTCGCAGGCGCTCGCCTGGGGTGAAGGGGCCGTTCAGGTTCTGGATCGCGGCCAGGGAGAGCTGGTAGAGCTTCCCCGGGACGAGGGCGCGTGCGGGGTTCGGGGCGGTCAGGTCGCGCGGGGTCTGGTCCAGGTCGATCTTCTGGAGCGTCAGCGTGACGTTCGGGGTGCCGGGGGGCGGTTCGTCCCAGTCGAAACGCAGGGCCAGGGTGCTCGTCGCGTTGCACTCGCGCCGCTCGGCGGAGAGCGTGATGGCGCGCTGCGGGCTGGTGCCAGGTCCAGGGAACTGCACCGAGACGCCGGCGTGGGCGGACGGGGAGGCGAGGCGCCGGTTGTATTCGGGGTCCTCGAAATGGACGTGGCGCGGGACCAGGGGCAAAGACGGCGCGTTCGGGTCGGCCACGCGGAGCGGGAAGCGCAGCTCGTGGCCGTAGCCGTCGTGGTACCCGTCGGCGCCGGGCTGGTGCGGGGCGAACTGTGCGGTGGCGCGCGCGAGGATAGAAGCGCCGGGAGGCAGGGCCGCGATCAGCTGGCGGGCTCGGGCGGCGCGGGTGTCCGGGGCGCCCGGGAGCGCGAATTGGCAGATCGCGAACTTCGTCGTGTCGATGGTGTCGACGTCCGGCACGGCCACGCCGACTGCACGGAGCCGGGCGCGCAGGGACGGAGTGAGGACGAGGGTCGGGGTGGTGATGTTCTGGAGGGCCGTGACCTGTCCGGCGGCGACGAGTTCCAGGGCCAGAATCCAGTCGAGGATGCCGGACGTCGGCGTCTCCGGCTGCTGCCCGCCGACCAGGGGGATGCTGCCGTCGATCCGGTAGACGAAGGTCAGGACGCCGTCCCACGCCACGTCAAGGGTGTAGCGCTCGACCGCGGCCAGCTGCATCCGCAGGCGCTGGGCGGTCTGCCGGTAGGTCGGGTTCTCCGGCGGGTCGGAGAAGGCGGCGCGGAATGCCTCGTCGGCCGGGGACGGCGTGACCAGGGCCGGCTGGTCGGGCGCGAAGTGGCTGGCCCACGTGCGCAGCGCGACGCCCTGCCGTCCGTCCAGGTTGGCGGGCAGCGGTACTGGACGCGGCGCGCGGTGCTGCACGGGGAGCCCGCCGGAGAGCATGCCCAGCCCGCGCGGACGCACATGATCGCCGGTCAGGACGACGCCGCTCTGGCGCAAGAGCTGGTTGCGCAGCGTCACGAACACGCCCGGACGCGTGCCGGTCACCAGGTAGCGCAGCGCGCCGGGCAGGACGGGCTGCCAGCGGTCCAGAGCCGTCCCGTCCGGCTGAGCGGGGGGAGGCTGGTCGAACAGCGACTCGGTCAGCGCGGGCAGCGGCGGGTCGGGCGGGACGGGCAGCAAACTGCTGACGGCGGGCGCGCGGAAGCGGCGCGGCAGGCCGCCGGTCGGGCGGTCGGTGTGCAGCGCCGAGCGGAACTGCACCGCCTGCTGGACGGTCTGCCACCACAGCGTCTGCCCCGAAGTGCCCGGGCCGGCCGCGCCGATGACGCCCTGCGCGTCCTTGGTGTAGTGGACGCTGACGCGCAGCGCGCCGAGCCCCCACGGCCATGCGGGCAGGTCGGTGCGCACCGGGCGCTGGGTGAGGTAGAGCGGCTGCACCCCGACGGTCTGCGGCGGCGCGAGTTCGAAGTCGCGGGCGCCGGCGGGGAGCGCCGCGATGTTGCACTGCCCCTCGCGATAGCGCAGGACGCCGAGCCCGGGACGGATGCCGAACAGCCGCCTGGCCAGCGGCGATGCGGACGTGACCGGGACCAGGGCGAAGGCGTGGCCGGTGGTGAGGGCCGCCTCTCCCAAGTTGTCCGGACGCGTGTTGTCGCTGATGATCCGGTAGCGCAGCACCGCGATCGGCGACTCGGGCGCCAGCAGCCGCTGGGACTGCGCGGCCCACCCCTGGGCCTGGACGCGCAGGTGGCTCTCGTCGGCCAGGTCGGGATTGCCGTGCTGGACGCTCCACATGCGGCTCGCCACCGGCTGCAGCCGTGCGGTGCCGGGCGCGAGGCAGAGCAGCTCGGCCAGCAGCAGCCGCGGCGCGAGCGGCGACGGGCCGGTCGCCGGGACCGCCGGAGCCGGACGCCACTGGAGCCCCAGGTACGGGCTGACGACGAGGTTCAGCGGACGCGGGTTGTCGGCCCCGTCGAGCGACAGCGGCGCGGGGATGAGGGTGGCGGCGGGATAGCGGTGAGGGCCGTCCGTGGCGGGCTGGCCGAGCAGTCCGCTGCTGGCGATCAGCGCGGCGGTCAGCGTCCAGCCGTAGGGCGGCTTGGTGGTCGGCGCCAGGGTGCTGACGGCCTGGGTCAGCAGCAACTCGTCCTCGCGCCAGACGGGGCCGGCGTACGGGGACGGTTCGGGCAGGTCCGGCAGCCCGGACGGCTGGGGCGGGTAGAACGGACGCCGCGGGTCGAAGGCCTGCCGCAGCGCCGCCGGACGGCTGAGCCGCGCCGGCGTCTCGGTCAGCGCCGCGAGGACGCTCTGCAGCAGGTCGTCCACCGGTTCGGGGGGCGGGTTCTGCGCGCGGAACCAGCTCTCCTCCAACGCCGGCGGGTCGAGCCGGGCGAAACTGCGGCCGACCGCGGTGTCCAGGCCCGCGAAGGTGACCGGCAGCGGGGCGCTGTCGGTCCAGCCGCACAGAGCGAGCGCGAGAGGCGGCAGAGCGGTGGCGGGAGCGGAGGCGCGCAGGCGGCCGATGAGCAGCAGCGGGTCGGTCTGCAACGGGTTGGGCTGCTGTCCGGCGGGCGGCTTGGCCAGATCGCGGGCCGTGTCTTGCAGGCGCCCGAGGAACGGCATGGTCAGCAGCAGCCAGCGCGGATCGGACGGATCGCTGGGCGCGTAGTCCGCCGGGCTGCTCAGCAAGGCGCCCTGGCTGCCGGTCGGAAGGTACTGCAACGTCGTCGCCGCGCTGTCGGGCGTGGGGACGAGCCCGACCAGGTGGTGGCCGCTCGCCTCGATGAGCAGCATGTCGCGCGGCAGCGCGTCGAGCGCCGCGCCCGGATCGGCCAGCAGCGACGACAGGCCCGCGGCCAGGTAGCCGCCGCCGACGCTGCCGAGCGGGCTGAGGCCGGTGACGGGGTCGGTGGTTTCGAGGCCGGCCGGCCCGCGCAGGAACTGGGCGGCGCGCTGCGGCGTGAGCAGCCGCACTTCCTGGACGGCCGTCCAGCGGGTCTCGCGGCCGAGCGTCCCGCCGCTCCCGTCCGCCGCCGGGGTCACTTCGACGAGCTGGTGCTCGACCAAGGCCAGCGGCTGCCAGCTCTGACCTTGCGCGAAGGTGAACAGCAGCGGCCCGTCCGCGCCGGTCAGCGTCGCAGCGGGCAGCTCGTGCTGGTTGAGCAGCACCCGGATGGTGTGCCGCAGGTGGGTCAGGGGCGGGGCGCCGGTGGTGCGGGCCGCGGGCAGGGTGATCCGGGCATTGGACGAGTCGTAGGTGAGCTGCTGCGGCCAGGACACCAGGTCGGTGGCCGTCAGCATCCCGTTGAGCAGGAAGCGTTCCCGCCAGTCGCCGCCGTCCAGCCGGGAGGTGTAGCCCACGACGAGGTCACCCGCCGAGGAGCCGTACAGCTGCGCCGCGTCGGCCGTCCGGTTCGGAACCGGGTCCTGCAGCGAACGGCCCCAATGGGTGACCAGCAATGCCTCGACGAACGCGCCGGTCAGGGGGAGCTGTGGCACGCCGTCCGGCCGGGCGGTGGCGCGGAAGGACACCGTGGCGAAGCCGGGGGCGGCGCGTTCGCTGAGGCCGGGCGTCCCGGCGTCGGCGAGGCGCATGCCGGGCAGGAACTGGAGGCCGTCCGGCTGCGGGGCGCTGTAGCCGCTCCAGCCGAACTGCAGCGTGGTGTCGCCGGCCAGGGCGGCGGGTGAACCGTCGGGAAGGGTGACGCCTAGGGTGAGATCGCCGAACAGGTTCGCACTGTCGAGCGTGAAAGCGCCCGTGCCCGCGCCTGCCCCCGCCGCCATCAGGTTGAAGGTCAACGCGGCCGACAGTGCCTGCCCCCGGGAGGTACTCGGCGCGGTCGCCGGGCCCGCGGCGAAGCGCGCGGCGACCTCGTCCGGGCTGAGGGCGCGGTCGTAGAGGGCGACCATGCGGTAGGTGCCCAACCAGGCGTGCCCGCCGGTGATCTCGTCGCCGAGGGCCAGTTCGAACCCGTCGTTCCAGGCGGCCAGGCTCCCGCCGACGGTGTGCTCGGCCTTGAGCTGCCCGTTGAGGTAGATCCGGGTGAGGCCGTCGGCGGAGCGGGTGAACGCCAGCAGCAACGCCGCTCCGAGCGAACCGGCCGGCGTGGCCAGGTCGGGGCTGCCGGTGTCGTCGGTGCTGTCGGTGCGCAGCCAGGCGTCCAGGCTGGACGAGTCCAGCAGCCCCTTGCGCTGCTGCAGGGCGAGGTTGCGGTGCGCGTCGTCGGAGGAGACGGTGAGGATGGCGAACTGCCCGTTCGTCACCAGGCCGGTGACGGGCTTCACCCACGCCTCGACGCTGATCTCGCCGCTCGCCTTCACCGCCGCGGTCAGCTTCGCGGCGGGCGCGCCCGAGCGGAGCAGCGTCGGCTTGGTGAGCGTCAGCCCGCCGGCGCCCCAGCTCATCCCCTGGGTCGCGGCCGCGGTCAGGTGCATCGGCGCGCCGATGCCGGACGAGTCGTGGACGGTCGCGCCGCCGCCCTCGTCGAAGCGGTAGAGCGCCTGCAACCCGGTCGGCGGACGGCCGACCCGCACGGCGAGGGTGAGGTTCAGGGTGTGCTTGCCGCCGGTCATGTCCAGGCCGAGCGTGACGCGCTGCGGCACGATCGGGTCCTGCGCGGACGCGCCGGGCAGGGTGAACGGCGGCGTGGCGGGGTCCGGGAAGGAGACCGACGGCAGTCCGACCGCCCATTCCACCTGGAACAGGTGGAAGTGCAGCCGGACCTGGTCGACGGTCACCTCAGCCCCACCGGCGGCCAGGGCGATGGTGCCGATCCGCAGGCGCGGCGCGTCGCCGACCTCCCCGGCGGAGAGGGCCAGCGGCCACTCCAGGGCCGGCCCCTCCAGGCCGATGGCGCTGAGGCTCAGCGCGGTACCGGCACCGGCGCCGCCGCTGGTGAAGGTCAGGCGCACGCAGTTGCTCAGCTCGGTCTGCTCGTCGCCCGACCCGGCCACCGGAAGCTGCAGCCGCCCGATCACCTCGACCGCCGTCACGCCGTCCCCGGCGAAGACCACGCGGTCGAGCACCAGCGGGAAGAAGCGCAGCCCGAACAGGTCCAGGCCGGGCACGGGCGCGTCCGGATCGTCGCCGGCCGGCCGGAGCCGCCACTCGTAGCCGGTGCGGTGCTCGTAGTCGCTGCTGTGCGCCTCGGGGTCGTTGCTGTCGAGGTCGAGTTCGACCGCCTTGGGCGAGCGGGCGGACGCCTTGGTGAAGGCGGTGCCCTGGGCGGGCAGGTCGCGGAACCACAGCTGCCAGGACGCCGCCGCATGGCCGAGCGTGAGCGGGACGCGCGTGGTGGTCAGCTGCACGTCGCCCGCGGTGGGATGGCTCAGCGGCGTCCGGATCAGGTTGGTCGCGGGCACGCTCGCGCCGCGCACCAGCCCGCGCTGATCGCCGAAACCGGCGCCGGAGCCGCGAGCGGCCATGCTTCCGGCGGTCAACCGGTACTGCCCGGCGTCCGGCGGCGCGTCCGCGGGCAGGCGGCGCAGGCCCGTGGCCTCATCGGTGAAGGCGCCGTCGATCCCGCGCAGCGCCGCCTCGCCGGTCAGCGAAAGGGGCGCGCTCTGCGCAGGGTCGGCGTTGTCCAGGCGCAGCTCGCCGGGGTAGCCGTCCAGGGCGAGGGTGGCGCGGACGGGCCAGGCGCGTGTGGACGCCAGGAAGCGCAGCACGGTCTGGCCGTCCTGCCGGGCGAAGGCGGCCACGTTGTCGGCGGCGGCCAGGTCGGCGCGCTCGGCGAGGCGCCGCCAGTACGCGGCGTAGTCCGCGCGCGTCAGCGGACGCGGCGGCTCGGGCCGCGCGGTGTCGGGCAGCGGCGAGCTCTCGCGCGGGTCCGCGGGGATGCGGGGAAGCTGCGCCAGCGCCTGGATCTCGTCGGTGTAGGGCAGGTCGTGGCGGTACTGCACGGCCAGCCCGAGCGCGGGGTCGCTCTGGACCGGGTCGCCGTCGGGACGCGGGTCGAGCACCAGACCGGGCAGCGAGAGCGCCACCAGCGGCAGGTCGTACAGCTTGTCCGCGTCGCCGCCGAGCCATTCGCGCGCGGGCGCGAAGGCGCCGCCGTAGCGCGGCCAGCCGGCGGCGCCGTCGGCGGTGAAGCGCCAGGCGTTCGGCAGGTCCAGGCCGTCCTGGCGGGTCACCGGCAGCTCGAACGGGACGAGCTGGCGGCCGGCGATCGGCACGTTCGGCGGGTTGATGCTCTGGGTGAGCGCGAGGGCCTGCACCATCGGCAGCGTCGGATGGCGGCGCCAGACCAGCGGCAGGGCCGCGCTGAGGGTGTCGGACGCGAGGACTCCGGCGTTCACCAGGGCGCGCAGCAGCACCGGGTCGATGCCGTACTGGAAGGCCCAGGAGCCCAGCCCGGCCGACGGCGCGGGCGCGTTCCGCCATGCGAAGCCGATCGCGTCGAAGGCGAACCGCACCAGCGGCGCGAACAGCTCGCGTCCGGTGACGGTGTGCAGCGGGACGCTCGCCAGAGCGCCGATCCAGTCGTCGAGGTCGGGCAGGGCGTCGGCCGCGGTGGGTGCCTGGGTGCTCAGCCAGAACAGGCCGTTGACCGTCACCTCGGGCGCGTCCAGGGTCAGGTCGGCCGACTGGAGCCGGTACTCGGAGCCGACCGGGGCCAGCACCCACGTGCCGGTCATGTGCTGGGCCGCGGCGAGGGTGAGGTTCCAGGGCTGCTCGCCGGGCGCCTGGCCGAGCCCGGACGAGTCGTCGTTGCCGAAGCTCACGGCGCCGCGCAGCAGGTTGTCCGGCGCCGGGACGGGCGTGGCCTGCGCCACGCCCGCGTCGAGGTAGATCTGCTCGGACAGGTTCGGCAGCGGGAGCTGGGCCCACCCGTCGTCCAGCGGCGTGAACCCCCACAGCACCGGCGGAGTGACGGGCCCGGTGGTCCCCGTCGCGGGCCGGGTCCAGGACGGTTCGGGTTCCTGCAAGCCGGCGCGCAGCCGCCGCGCGGCCTCGTTGGGGTCGAAGGCGAGCGTGGTGGCGGCGAGCGTGACCCGCTCGCTGAAGCCGGTGGTGTCGCGCGTGGCGTGGTAGGCGAGCGTGCCGGGCGTCCCGGTGGGCGCGGCTCCGGCCGACAGGTCCACGCGCAGGTTCGTGCCGTCCACGGTCAACCGCGCGCCCGCCGGGGTGATGCGCGCGAGGGTGTCGGGCTGGACGGCCGGGTCGTAGGGCTGCCGGTCGCTCAGCAGCAGGCTGAACGCGTCGCCCGGGAAGACGATCGGACGCGTGCCGGGCTGCTCCTGCCAGGGCGCGATCTGCCAGAACAGGCGCGGGACGGTGAGCGGGTCGGTGAGCTCCAGCGTTGCCCACTGCGGCGCGGGCACCGGCTGGACCAGCCCGTTCAGCGGGTTGTCGGGGTTGAGGTAGCGGTTCAGGCGCCGCCAGGAGGTGAGGAGGGCCGTCCGCTCGGCGTCGGTCAGCCGCTCGGTCTCGACCGTCATCCGGAACCCGCGCACCGCGGTCCCCGGAGTCGGGGCGGGATCCGGGACGACCCGGGCGAGCTGGAACACGGCGCTGACCGGCGCGGTGTCCCAGAGCAGCCGGACCTGGCCGAACGCCGACAGGCCGCCGGAGTGGACGGCCAGCGCCCCGAGCAGATGGGCCGCACCGGTGCGCTGCGCGATCGCCGCCGAGGTCAGGCCCAAGGCGGTGTACAGCCGCTGGACGGCGTTCGCCTGCGCCGTCATCGCATCGAGGACGATCTCGCCGCCGAGGCAGGTGAAGACCGGCAGGTTGCCGACGATGTTCTTGGGCCAGCCGTCGACCGGGGCCTGCAAGAGCAGCAGGCTGGCGGTCCCGGCATTGATCGCGGCGCGGATCGCCTGCGGCGGGAGGTGGCCGTCGGGCTTGGTGCCGCTGCGCGTCCACACGTACTGGGGCGTCGCGCCGTTCGTCGGGCTGACGGTGACGCTGGTGACGTAGACCAGCGCCAGCAGCGAGCCCGGCAGCAGCGCGTTGTCGTCGCCGACCGCCTGGCGCGGCGTGGTGTCGACGTACAGGGTGCGGAAGGCGAAGTTGGTGGCCGGGTCGGCCAGCCGGATCACCTCGGCCTCGGCCGTCCAGAAGGGGCCTGCGATTCTCAACTTCGGCAGGTCAGGAAGTTTCGCCATCTGCTCCTCCTAGTCCGCTCGTGTGGCCGTCAGGGACCTTGGCCGATCACCGGCCCGGGCCGGTTACAGGTCGGTGGGATCGATCGGTCGCGGGTCGGTCGGCGCGGCGCTGCCGCGGCGGGCGCGGATCACCAGCGACCGTTCGCGCATGCCGCTGCCCTGGCTCGTGTGGTGCAGCCGCCGGATCGCGAGCTGGTCGGGCGCTCCGGGATAGGAGGTCGCCAGGGCGGCCGGATCGTCGGCGCGCATCATGCCGTGGTAGCGCATGAGCACCGCACCGAGCAGCAACTTGCCCGCCAGGACGCCGCTGAGCGACGACTGGACCGGACGCACCGCGACAGCGAACGGGACCGTGACCGGTGGCGGCGGCGGGGTGCCGGTGCCGGCGGCCTGCACGGCGGCGATCAGCTTCTCGACGGCGTCGGCGAACTCGGGGAACCGGGCCCAGCGGCGCAGCGCGGCGATGTCGTCGCTGCTCATCGCGCCCGTCCAGGTGATGCTCGTGTACTGCGTGCCGGGTGCGTTGCGCGCGAGCGCCACCTTGTTCTGGAGCTCGTCCGGGATCTGCTCCGGCCCGGTGGGGATCTCGACCCGGGTGACGGCGTCCGGCGCCGCGCCGGTGGCCTGAGTGATGATCTGCGCGATCGCGCCGGTGAACGCGCTGTCGCCGGGGAGGTTGCGCAGGCCGGCGGCGGCCGCGTCCGAGGGGCCCTGCCAGACCAGGGACAGGGACGGCGCGGGCAGGAAGTCGATCACCGCTTGGAGCCGGTCGGGGAGGTTCGCGGCGGGGGCGCTCACCGGTTCGGTGGCGTACCAGCTCTCGAACAGCTCCCGGATCTTCGCCGCGTCCGCCTCCTGCATCAGCCTGACCAGGACGTCGCGGTCGTTCTTGGTCATCACCCCGGCGAACAGGAGGCGTCCCTGCGCGTCGATGGAGACCCGGTTGCGGGTGTCGAGCGGCAGGTTGGCGGTGTCGTAGCCGCTGCTCAGCTGCTCCTCGCTCACCTGGACCAGGTCGACGGCCAGCGGGAAGTCGCCGAGCGCGCCGGTCGGGGGCGCCAAGGTCGTCTGTGCCACCAGGAAGCGCTTGCCGAGCTGGCGGTGGGTGAACTTCTGCGCGACCGGGTCGTAGAAGCACTCGGCCTGCACTTCGATGTTGCCGCTGAACAGCTCGACGATCTGGTAGACGACCTCGGGGTCGGGCAGCGCGCTGAGCTTGCGCGCGCTCGCCGTACCGGACGCCGTACCGGACACCGCGTCCGGCGCCTCGGCGGGCCAGCGCTGCCGGGCCTCGTCGGGCAGGCTGTCCCAGAACCGGCGCAGCGGGATCGTGATCGTGCGGACGCGCGTGTCCTGCTGGAACCGGCCGTCCGAGCGGAGCAGCGGCGGGAACGGCGGCAACCGGTGCCACACGATGTCGGAGCCGCTCACGGTGGCGCTCGGCAGCGGCGAGCGGTAAGTGAAGTCGCGCTGGGTGACGCCGTTGACCGGCGACACCGTCCCGTCGGTCTGGGCGATCACCAGCAGGCGGTGCTCGTAGTAGAACGGCAGCGCCCGCCACTGCAGGGCGAGGACGCCCTGGGAGAAGTCGCCGACGCGCTCGGGCAGGTCGAGGCCGCGCAGCTCGTCCGGGTCGGCCGAGCCGTCCAGGACGAGATGGTCGGGCGCGCTCGGCAGGGCGTCCGGGATCGGCGGGTAGGCGTCCTCGACCAGCCGGACGGGCAGCTCGTGCTGATGGTCCTTGGCGAAGCCGCGCACCCACGCGTACCAGTCGGAGTAGCCGAAGCGCCGCAGCAGGCTGAACGCGACCTGCCGGAACGCGAGCTGCCGGACGAGAGTCTGGTTGCGCTCGGCCAGCGCCTGCTCGTGGTGCCGGGCGATGATCACCTCCCAGATCGCGCCGGGCGCGGGCGGACGCGCCGGGGTGGCGGCCTCGTCCAGCCGCCGCGAACCGAGGACGAGCGGGGCGTCGACGGCCTGCGTGCGGTCGAGCACCACGTCCAGGCCGCCCGCGGCCGGATCCACCTTGACGGCCGGGATGTCGACCTCGGTGGCCGCGCGGCCGGGGAACAGCGTGGGGGAGCGGCGCAGGCTCTGCCACAGCAGGTCGTACCGGCCGTAGGGCTGGAGGTAGTAGCGCAGCGTGTGCGCCCAGCGGTCCTCGATCAGCTGCGTGTAGGTCAGCCGGCCGTCGGCGTCGGGCGTGGCCGGCGCGGGGGATCCGGCGCGCGGGTAGGCCGTGGCGGTCCAGGGGCCGGCGCCGGTGGTGCCCAGCCCGTCGTCACCCACCGCGACCGCGCCGCCGGCGTCGAAGAACCGCGTCGTCCAGGCGAGGACGTCGGGCAGCGCCTTGGCGATCCCGGCCTCGTCGGTGGAGAGGGTGACCTTGCCGGTGTCGGGCACCTTGGGGTCGTTGCTGTTCAGCGTCTCCAGGTAGTACTTGAGCCGCAGCCACTGGACGCGTTCGGGGGCGGTGTCGTCGGGCGTAGCGAACACCGCGGCCAGCGCGTCGGTCGCGACGGTGAAGTGGTGGGTGCGCTCGTCGGTCGGGCCGAAATCCTCGGTGCGGACCGTCCCGGCCAGGCCGTCCGCGGCCTGTACATCGGCCGGGGCCAGGGCGGCGCGCACCAGCTTGACCTGGTCGGCGCTGAGCATGGTGTGGGCGCTGAGCAGCTTGCGGCTCGCGTCGTAGTCCAGCAGCGGCGCGACCGCCGGATCGAAGGGCGTGGGATCGGCGGTCAGCCGGGCCTGCGGGCGGACCTCGATCGTCACCGGCAGCGTCGCGCCGCGCAGCAGCAGCGCGGACTCGCCGTTGAGCGGCAGTCGGACCGTCCGGGCGACCGGGGCGGGTTGGGGCTGGAGCTCCACCTGCCCGGCGCCGCTGTCGGGACGGTTGACCAGGCTGCACGGCGCGGACAGGGCGAACCGCACTTCGACATCGGCGTTGGAGCGTCCGGTGATGGTGACGGCGCGGTAGCGCAGCCGCTGCCGCACGGCCGGACGCAGGCTGATCTGCACCAGCGCGAGCAGGTCGTCGCCTGCGGCCGGACGCTCGCCGAGCTGGATGCTGCGCCCCGGCTGGAACAGCAGCTCGACATGCAGGTGCCGGCGCAGCGCGGCGAAGGCCGCAGCGTCGGGATCGGCAGGCGCCGTGGTGCTCTCCAGGGTGGCGAACAGCCCCTTGAGCAGTTCCAGCAGTTTCGGACCGCGGACGGCGCCGGTGTCGGGGTCGTGGAGGCTGAAGGTGACCGACAGGCCGAGGCGTTGCAGCGCGCCCCAGCCGTAGCGGTCGGCGCCCGGCGGGCAGCTGGCCAGGAAGCCGGCCAGGCCGTTCGGCAGCGTCGGCGGGCTGAGCTGGAGGGCGGCGGCGTAGCCGTCGGTGATGTGCCCCTGCGGGTCGGTGGTGCTGCCCGGGCGCAGCGCCCGCAGCCGCTCCACCAGGCGCGCCAGCAGCGGATGCATCGGCGTCGTGCGCCGGCCGCCCGGCTGGGTGACGCCCTGCCACTCCGGCCACTCCAGGTAGGAGTCCTGCCAGGAGTACCAGGGACCGCGCTCCTCCTGGACACCCTGGGCGGACGGGTCGGGCGCCCGGCGGCGCTGGACGGCGCCGGGATACCACGCCTCCCACTGGCTGGTGTTCAGCGTGTCGCCGGGCACCAGCGGCAGGTCGTCGCCCGGGACCATCTGGACCTCCTGCCGCAGCCGCAGCTCGGCGGCGAGCCGGGCGGCGCCGGCGAAGGTGTCGGTGGTGGCGGCGTCGATGTTCAGCTCGTGCAGCCGGTACCCGGCGTTCAGCTCCAGCGGGTAGGCGGCGTCGCCGCTCGGTCCCTGGTTCCAGCGGAACCGGATCGCCCGGATGCCCAGCGGATGCGGCCGGAACCCGACGCCGGCGCCGATGTCGCCGGTGAACACGAACGGCGGCGGACCGCCCGCCGCCGTGGCGGGCAGCGGCATCGGCGCATGCGCCAACCCCGGCTCGGCCCGCTCGTCCTCGGGCTGCACCACCGCGAAACCGGTCGGACGCGGCAGCCACTCCAGCTCGGCCGGACGGCGCTCCTCGCGCGGGTTGCCCGTGTGCTCGATGTGGTCGCTCGGTGCGGGCGTGGTGGGCGGAGTGGCGACCGCCTCGGCGGCGAGCAGGAGCTGCACCGGCGCCAGCGCGGACGGCACGTCCCGATCGGAGATCGTCTGGAAGAACACCCGCCACGCCTCGGGACGCCACGAGCCGTCGGGCAGCACGCCCGCGTCCCGCAGCGCCGCGACCGGGACCACCGCCGCGCGCGCACCGGGCGGCCCGAAGACATGGTCGAGGTCGATCTTGATGTCGGTCGGCAGCGGCCGGGCGTTCGAGGTCGGCAGGCCGTTGGTGCGGCCGCGCTGGGTGGTGCTGTCCAAGCCGTACGAGCCGATCGGCACGGTGCTCTCGCGCCGGAAGACGAGCCGGTAGGTGCGGATCGGCACCGGCGGGCCGTCCTGGCGGGCCGCCTCGCTCCACTCGACGTAGACCTGGCGCGGCTCCAGCACCTGCGGCGTGCCCGTGCCGCCGGCGGGGACGAGGTCGGACGGGGCGATGCTGTAGCTGACGGTCAGATCGCCGTCCACCGGCACCGCCGGAGGCGTGGTCGGGTAGCGCGTGGCGATCAGGGTCAGCGGCCGTCCGGCGTTGCCGGCGAAGTCGACCGGGGTGATGGTGTAGACGTAGCCGCGGCCCTCGCGCGGCAGCGCGGCGCGGTCGGCGGCGGTGTCGGGGAAGTGGTCGACGACCTGGAAGCGCGGCTGGAGCAGCGACAGCGTGTCGGTCGGCGTGACCCCGCCGGCCGCGGCGACGTCGGTGGTGTGGCGGTGCAGCACCTTGACCGGCTTGACCGTGGTGATGCGTTCGCCCTCGTCGCCGTCCAGCGCGCGACGGCGCACCAGGTAGTGGGCCAGGTGGTGGTCGGGGTCGTTCTGGGTCCGGCTCACACCCGGCGACGCCTGGCGCTGCCAGCTCAGCTCCCATGAAAGGGCGATGGTGCTGGCGTCGCTGTACTGCCGTACCTGCTGGAACTCGGGCGGGAACAGGTTGAACCGGGCTTGGGCGACGTTGAAGGTCCGCACGTCCTGGCTGGTCGTGCCGGGGCCGGTGGCGTCGGGCCGCTCGCGCTGGCTGATGGACGGCTGGGCGTCCAGGCCGGTGCCGACCTTGTCGAGCCAGGCGGGACGCTGGTCGCCGGTGGTCCGCGCCGCGAACACCAGGCCCATCTGGAAGGCCAGCGATCCGGCGATCAGCGTGGCGCGCTTGGCCGGGTCGGGCTCGGCCTGGAAGGCGCGCAGGTCGGCGATGATGTCGTGGATGATGACGCCGCGCAGCTGGTGGGCCTGCTGGTCGGCCTGGACGGCGCCGACCGTGCCGGGGTCCTCGCCGTCCTGGGCGGTGCCGTCGGCGGCGTAGATCGTCGTGTTCGGGTTGAACGCCGCCTCCAACAGCTGCTCGTACAGCTCCTGCGGGTCGCGCTTGAGGAACGGCGAGCCGCCGAACTGCTCGTAGGCTCCGCGGACGGCCGCCTCGAACGAGCTGTCGGACGGGTTCTGCACGCGGGGGTCGGTGACCGGCGGACGGTAACCGGGCAGCGGTCCGGGATCGCCGACCGGGTGCGCGACCGCGGTGTCGCCGGCGCCGGTGTAGGTCTGCTTGAAGGCGTTGCCGAGGTGCTGGGCCAGGCTAAGGCCGTCCTGCAAGGGGGCGGGGTCGCTCGCCTGGCCGGTCGTCGGGTTCACCACGCGCCGCTCGGCCGAGCCGCCGGTGTAGAGCCGCGCGGCCCAGTTCACCGCCCAGGTGATCGGGTCGCCGGCGGTGACCGCGCCGGTCACGTCGACGAACCGCGGCGTGGGCAGCGGCTCGAAGTGCCGCAGCGTGTAGCTCTCGCCTGCCGCCGGTTTCGGTATGCGCAGGGAGAAGTCCTTGCCGACCGTGGTGCCATCGGCGGGCGGCGGCGGCAGGAAACCGAGCTCGGGCTCGGCCACCGGGAAGCCATCCTCGTCGAGGATGAGCCGTCCCTGCGCGTCCCGGTGCAGCCGTTCGGCCTGCGGCAGCAGCACGAAGTAGATCTGGTGGTCGGCGTCCCAGCTCGGCGCGTCGCGCAGCACGAACACCACATAGCCTGGCACATGGAACACATCGGGAGCCAGGGCCTCCGCGGGCTCGCCGAGCACGGCCGCCAGAGCGCGCGGCGGAAGACCGGCGCAGCGCGCGGACAGCAAACGGGTGAACTCGGGCGCGGCGTCCATCGCGCCGCCGGTGCCCGGCACCGGCTCGACCTCGGTGGCCTCCAGCCCCAGCGACAGGAACTGCTTGGTGCGGTCGAGCGCCGCCTGGACGTTGCCCTCCTCGAACGCGATCTTGACGTTGGCCTGGAGGCTGTGCCCGCAGCAGGACACGCCGACCGTACCGCTGCCGCGCACGCCGGGGATGCTCAGCCCCTTCACGCCGATCTCCAGCCCGGCGCTGAAGGTGATCTCCAGGCTGAAGCCGAACGACAACCGGATCGTGGTGAACACCAGCGGGATCTTGATCCAGAACTCGATCGCGAAGGAGACCTGCACCTCCAGCCCGATCGCGCCGTAGACGGCCGAGTCGTTCAGCGGGTCGCGGAAGTCGACGATGCCGATGTACCGCGCGCCGAACGCGACCCGCGCGGTGGCGGTGATCCGCATGCCGACCAGGCCGAGGTCCACCCCGGCGCTGAGGTCGAGCCGCCCGCGCGCCAGGAAGCCGGTGCCGAGCACCATCTCGGTGGTCGAGACGCGGAAGATGAACCCGCCCTCGACCTCCACGGCCAGCGGGCCGAGCGTGGTGTGCCAGCGCAGCATGTTGGGCCAGCCCAGCTCGTAGTGGAACAGGCCCGGCTCGATCAGCAGCGTCGCCGAGAAGCGGCTGTTGCCGATCGCGTCCCGGACGAAGTCGGGCAGCGGCGGGTGCACGCCCGGCTTGCCGCCCTCGGGCTTGGAGACGTGCGCCAGGAACCGCTTCTGCCGCGGCGACAGCAGCACGAACCCGCTGAGGATCGGGTTCTCGCGCGCGCCGTCCTTGTTCGTGACGTAGTCGGCGTAGTTGGTGTTGAACCAGCCGCGCACCGCCATGAAGAACGTCAGGTCGCTGCGGAACGCGATGATCGCGTCGACGAGGAAGACGCAGGCCAGGTCGGCCTCGGCGAACGCGTCGTAGCGCAGCGGCGAGACCGACGCCGAGGTCTGCGAGATCATCGCGCGCAGCACGATCGTCCAGCGCGGGTCCTCGCCGGCGTCCTCCAGGTCCACCGCCCAGCGGTCGCGCCTGGACAGGTCGCCCTGGGTGCGCGAGAGCCCCTCCAGGGTCTTCAGCAGCTTGCGGACGTCGTTCTCGGCGTCCGCGGCCTTGATGGACGCGATGGTGAACCGGTAGCCGAAGCCCATCCCGATCTCGCGCAGGTAGATCTGGATGACCGGGATCATGAAGCTGACCTGGCGGATCTCCAGGTAGAGGAACCAGGCGCGCAGCCAGGGCGAGCCCGCGCCGCGCCGCACCCGCACGAAGCCGAAGCTCGCCGCGATCGTCGGCAGCCCCTGGATCTGGACGACGCCCTCGCCGATCAGCCCGGTCTGGTCCGGCTCGTCCACGAAGTCGACGACGCCGTTGAGGCGGAAGGCGGCGCCGATGGACAGGTTCACCGGCAGGCGCGAGAAGTGGATGCGCGGGACGAACTCGCCCGGCGCGGGCAGGCCGATGAACAGCTCGTGGTAGTCGGGCCGCGAGTCGGGGGTGTCGCCGGGGCCCTGCGCGAACTTCAGCTGCCCGGTCACCTGCATGGCGCCGTCGCCGTCGAAGAACTCGCACTGCGGGACGAACCCGACCGCGCGCAGCTCCATCTCGAAGCAGCCGAGGAAGCTGAACGTGACCGGCTTGGGCAGCTCGATCAGGAACTTCACATGCTTGGCGATCACCTTGGCGTCGCCGGTGAGCGGGCACTGGACCAGGTCGATGCGGATCTTGCCGAGCAGCGCCAGCGGCCCGTCGGCGTCGTCGCCGGGCGCCGGGACGAACTGCGCGGAGCCGGTGACGGTGAAGTAGAGGTGGAAGGCGCCGTCGTCGACGAACCGCAGGCCCAGGGCGTCCACCGAGAACTGGAAGCGCGTGCCCTTGCAGTCCAGCAGCTTGACGCCGCGCAGGTTCGCCGCGCCCTGCACGAGGGTCAGGTTGCCGCCGTCGCGCTGGGCGAACTGCAGGGCGATGTCGGCGGTCGCGTCGCCCACCAGGTCGGGCGGCAGCGGGCCCGAGCCGGCGAGGGTGAAGTCGGCGATGCGGTTCTCGCGGATGACGAAGCCGCTGTCGGTGAAGCGGAACCGCGTGCGCAGGCCGTTCAGCCGGGCCGGACGGTCGGTGACCGTGGCGGCGAGGTTGACGCCCTTGGGCGTGAGGGCGAAGTCCCGCACGCTGAAGGTGATCGGCTCCTCGCTGGCGCGGGTGAAGTCCAGCTCCAGCACCGCGCCGTCCGGCTGCTGGAGCTGGTAGTGGTAGTCCTTGGTGGCGAGGGTGAAGTAGTGGAAGGTCTTGTCGCCCAGATCCTTGCCCCGGAACCGCCAGCGCAGCCCGAACAGGTCGGGGAACTGGCGCTCGGCCTCCGTCGAGCGCAGCCGGATCCCCTGGTCGTGGTCGACCTTGAGCGCGAACGTGGCCAGGTCGAACGTCAGCCGGCACAGCAGGTCGAAGCCGATGCTGAGGACGCGCAGCCGCACGCCGATGTCGAAGCCCACCTCGCCCTGTGGCAGCGTGATCGGCAGGTTGGTGAGCGGCGTGGTCGTGTAGAGCTGCAGGAACTGCGAGTCGGTGCCCTGGCCCTGCTTGAGGAAGGGCAGCGTGAACCCGCCGCCCGCGTCGAGGTCGACGCTCAGCCGCGCCGTCCAGCCGTCGCCGAGATCGGCTGGGTCGAACACCACGGGCTTGCACAGCGAGGCGGGGTCGTTCAGGTCGAGCGGCGGGATCGGCGTGGTGAGCTGCTGGAAGAAACCGGGCAGCTTCGGCGCGCCGAGCGCGACGTCCAGCAGCACCAGGCTGCGCGGGCCGTCCGCCGGTTCGAGGGAGACGGCGAACAGCGGCTTGTCGGGCGGCTGGGGCGGCTCGTCGTTGTGCAGCTCGCGGTCGCCGTCGCGGCCCCAGGCGAAGGTGCTGCCCGCCGTCACCGGGTCGGTTCCGGGCAGCGTGACCACGAACGCGGCGCGGCCGAGGCCCGCGCCCTGGCGCATCAGCAGCAGCGAGAAGCGGCTGGACGTCGGGACGTTCACGCTGAGCCCGGGAAGCGCGAACGCGGCCCCGCCCGCGGCCGCCTGCCAGTCAAGGCGCGCCTCTTCGAGGCCGTTCGCGCCGATGATCAGGCGCAGCGTGACGTCCTGCTCGCCCGCCGGGCTGCGGTCGCCCAGGTTGGGGACGAACTGGCCGAGCAGCCTGCTGAGCGCGCCCTCCTTCCACTGGAGCACCAGGCACGCCTTGCCGCCCGCCTGGTGGAAGCCGACCGTGGCGCTGTCGATCACCACGCCGGTGCCGCCGATCTGGACCGGGTAGGGCAGTGCGGCGGTGAACGGCGCGTCGGACTGGATGCCGTCCTGGCTGGCGGTGCCGCTGAGCTTCGGCACCTCGAACTCGACGAACGGGCGTCCGGGGTCGGGCTCGTAGTGGGCGTCGCCGCCGCCGGCCGCCTTGCGCATGGGACGCAGCAGCGTCGGGCCGAACCGCAGCGCCACGGGCGCGTCGGTCACGCGCAGCACGGTCTGCGGGACGAAGTCGATCTCCAGGCCGAGGCCCTCGGAGTCGGCGGTGACGCCGACCTCGCGCTTCAACACCACGCTCACCGCGTCGAACCCGGGCAGCGCGAGGATGAGGTCCTGCTCCAGGAGCAGGCGGGTCAGCAGGTTGACCTTGTCGGGCTGGAGGGTCGACTGCGGCGGCTCGATCCAGATGTGGGAGAGGACGGCGGGGTCGGGCGGCTTGGGCAGGAAGGGCGGCCACTTGTCGCCGAGGTAGTCCTTGAGGGTGATGAACATCGTCATGACGAGCACGCTCCCCACTCGTCGCGCGAGTCGACATCGGCGAACATGTCGTACCTCTCCTGCTCCTTCGCGGTGAGCGTCTTCTCCGCCGTGGGCAGGACCACGGGTTTGATGCTCGCGGGCAGGGTGACCCCGCTGCCGGAGGTTCCCCAGGCGGAGTTCCAGACGTTGAGCGCCTTGTCGATATTGACGATCTTCGGCTGGTCGGCGAAGGGGAGCTCGAACGAGTCGCTCCAGAGCTCCACCCGGTACACCTGCACCAGCGAGTCTTCCTCGCCGAGGACGGCCACCGAGTGCTCGATGTCGGTGTAGAGGCTGCGCCTGAAGGCGTTGGCCGACCCGATGATCGCCCAGTGGTCGTCCACGATGGTGGACTTCGTGTGGACGATCACGTTGCGGGAGAACATCGCCACCTGGGCGCGCTGCGCGGTGGTCAGCCCCTTCAGCAGGCCCTGGGTCAACGCGACCAGGCCGTACGGCGGAAAGACCGGATCGTTCGGGTCGGCGACCCCGACGACCAGGATCACCTTGAGGTCGGGCTTGGCCTGGACGGCGTCGTGCAGCCTGCTCATCAGCTCGATCGACCAGAACCCCTGGTCCTCGATGTAGATGTAGCGGTCGGCGGCCTTGATCGCCTTGAACCAGGCGGTGCGGACCTCGAACACGCCGGCCGGCGCGAACGAGATCTTGTCGTTCTCGGGCAGCCGGTTGGTGCTCTTGTAGTTGAACTGCGGCAGCGTGCGCAGCGACTGGACGTGGTGTCCCGCCACCGCCGTGGTCGGCAGGGTGCGCGCGGCCAGTTCCGGGGAGCCGGGGGTGTGGCTGTCGAGATTGGTGAAGCCGACGCGGAAGTTCCGCACCTTCCGGCCTCTTACCTCGTTCCACATGGCGCGGAAGAAGTCGTGCATCGCCTGCACCGCCGGGCCCTCGACCTTCGCCTGCACGTCGTGCCACTGCCGGGCGGGGTGCGGCTGGGAGCCGTGGCGGTCGCCCACGAGGTCGAGCCCGCCCGTGAAGCCGATGGCGCCGCTGCCGCTGCCGAGGACCACCAGCTTGGTATGGGCGGAGCCCGCGGAGTGGGTCAGGATGTTCACCCAGGCCTTCTCAGCGAGCTTGGGTTCGGTGCGCAGGTCCAGGATGGCGGACAGGGTGGCGAGGTTGACGTTGCGGATATTGGCCAGCCCGTGCTCCACCGCTTTGCTCTGGACGAAGTTGTCGAGCATGACGGCGAACGAGGCCCAGCCCAGGATCCGGACGTCGACCCCGGCCCTCGCCTTGTCCTTGAGCAGGGCGATCATGGTGGCGGCCGCCCCGGGCCCGTCGAGCGAGAAGGGCTTCTCCAGCTCCACCGTCGGCAGGTAGGTGCCGGACGAACCGGGCGCGGGGAGGATCTTCCCGCCCACCAGGTGGAGGTCCCAGCCGGCGATGTAGATGAACTGGTCGGCGTTCTCCGTCGGCGTCCCCACACCCAGTTTGGCGAGCTGCGTCTTCAGCTCGTTGAAGTAGGTGGTGCCGTCGATCAGCGGGGTGACCTTGCAGCCTCCGAAGGTGGCCGGGAGCGGCTGCGAAGGAGGAACGGTGTCCTCGGGCTGGACGAAGTACTTCTTCATCAGCGCGTCGGTATCAGCCACCAGAAAGCCCCCGAAGCTCTATACGCGACTCCCCGACACGATTCAGCATTCTGGCAGCGGAGACAGCGGCCGATCATTGGCCGCGAACGCGGTCAAGCTGAGGAATGATGAGAGTGAAGTCAACGGTTAATCAACCTTCACACGAGAGCCTCGCGCCGGGCAATGGTTCGGCCTGATCCGGCCGGGGACCATGCCCTGACGTGCGGTCACGTCGCCGTGACCGTCGAGCCGCTTGCTGCGCGCAGGCCTCGCACCAATGCCCCTTGTCGGCGCGGCGCCCGTTCCGCTGTTCGGTAAATATGACAAGTTAGTACATAAAGGACTTTGATCACGTATTCCTCTTTCGAGGAGTGCGGCCGAGCCTGGAGAGGAGCGCGGGGAGATGGCCATGCCCTCCCCTCACCTGGGGGCGCGCCACCGCCGATGCGGCCAAGGCGCCCGCCGGGCCATGCCGGGCAGCACGGGCACCTCCAGCTCAGCGACGCACGGGGCCGGACCGGCGCCGTGCGGACGGCCGGTACCGCACGGGCCGGAGAAGCGGCCCGACCACATGCCAGTCCCCGGCGAGGCCGGCGTAATGGCGGTGAGGGTGGGCGACCCGCCTTGGGGGTCTGGGGCTGTCACATGGTGATGGCCACTGTGCCTGCGACGTTGCCGCTGGTGCTGCGGGCTTCGAGTGCGTGGCCGGGGACAACGGTCTGAGGGGACCGGGCGGGGCTCGCCTATCTGTTGTCTCCGTTCCCGGTGAGACGTGCCTGGTCGGCGCTGTCGGCCGCGTGGCGGTCCTCGCCCGAGGCGAGGGCGGCTTGCTGGGCGTCGAGTGGGCCCGGCTCCGCCATGCCTATGGTCCGGCCGATGACCTTCCCGGGCTTCTGCGCGCTTTGATGTCCGGCCGGAATCCTCGACCGAGTGCGCGGCCTATCGTTACCTGTCGGAAAGCAAGCGCTCACCCTGTGCCGTCTGGCGTGAAACCCTTTGCCGTGTTATCGCGGGCGGAAATCGCCTTCGGTGAACGGGCGGCGCGGAACAATGAACCCGTCTCATCCCCTGGCGCGGTGCGTGCAGGTCACGGAGTGATCGCGGGTCGATGGTCCGGCCTCGATCAGCTCAACGCCGAACTGCGTTGCCGGGCCTGTCCGCCGCCGGCGCAAAGCGATCGGGGCGCGATGGCGGCTGCTCGACCCTGGCAAGCGGGCACCTCTCGTTCTGGCCCGTCTGCGCGAGGACGAGACGTTCACCGAGGTCAGAGTGAGGGTTCGGTGCGGTAGGCCGGCGGTCGGGCCGCGACGGCCATGAAGGGCCTATTGTCTTCGCAATGTGTTGCCGGTTTCGGCCATTTGTTCTCAGATCGAAGGTAAGGGGCATGGCCGTAATGGGCAGGAATGTTGTGCTGCTCGGCCTTCGGGTGACCATTCGGCCGACCGGTACCGATCAATCATCCGGCCTCCGAAACGCGTCCACCGCGAGGGCGCGGTGCACGCGCCCTCGTCATATCGCGCATAGTGACGGTGGATTAGGGCCGGTCGTGAACCATTAAGGACCGCAAAAGCGAAACCGGCCGCTCCTGCCGCTCTGTTCACCCTTACTCGACGCTTGTTACGTTTCGGTCGGTGGGGTGCTGAGGCGGAGCCTGCAGGGGGTTAACGGCCATGAGCGGCGTTCTTGTCGTGCCTATTCGCCTGGACGCGATCAGTCTGGGGACCGATCTCGACGTCGTCGGACCGTCGGTCGACTTCACCCGGCTGCCCTATCGGGACGCGACCGGCCGGGACCGCAACGGTCACCTTCCCTACGTCAGCGAGACCCTGCTGACCGCCCCCTTCCAGGACCAGGACTTCCGGCTCAAGGCCGGTGTGCATCTGCACTGGGCACTCCCGGACGCCCTCACCAGGCTGGTCCAGAACGCCGACGGCAGCACGCACATCCCGTCCGTCCCGAACCGCTGGCTCGTCACGCGGACCGTCAAGGACACCGTCCAGGACCAGTGGATCATCGAGAGCGACCACCTGTCCGACACTAACGTGAGCGCGGTCAGCTACCCGATCGGCACCGCCGGCAAGCCGTACCGCCACCTCGGCCGCCGGGTCCCGCTCAGGCTGTGGAGCCGCGACACCGGTGCCACCTACCTGCCCGCGCTCACCGCCGTGGGCTACGGCGAGCCGACCTTCGCCGCGCACTACGCCAACTGCCACAGCGTCTTCGGCTGCTACGACCCGACCGTCACCGGGACCCCGCCGAAGGACCTGCGGTACGACATCGTCGGCTGGTACGACGACCTGGCCCAGGACCCGGTGACCGCCCTGGGCGCCGACTGGCGGAACGCCTTGAAGACCGAGTACGCCTGGGCGGTGACGGCGGCGACCGCCCCGACCCGTACGGTCTGCTACGCGCAACTCACCTTCGACACCCCCACCACCACCACCGCCACCGCCGAGTCACCGCCCGCGCCGAAGGTGTGGGTGGGCAACACTCCCACCGAGGCGCTCGCCGGACACCTGGGCGCGGTGCTGCCGAATGTGCAGCCGAGCGAGGCCGAGGCCCTGCTGGAGGCCATCGCCTACGCCGACCGGCTGGAGGCCAAGCCGCTCGACCTCGGCGCGAGCCTCATGGAGGCGCGGCACGCGGCCACGTTCCGCGACGTCCCGTTCGGGACGCTCTGGACGGTCCGCAGGCAGGACGAGACCGCCGGGGTGACCCCGCAGGAGAAGCAGCTCCGCGAGGCCCTGGCGATCCCGGCCGCCGTGAGCGACCTGCTGAGCCGTCTGAACGCCGCTCAGCAGGACCTGGACCGGGCCGGTCACGACCTGCGGGCGCTCCGGCGGCAGCTGTTCGCCGACTGGTACAAGTACCAGCTCTGCGCCTACCCGACCGACGCGACCCGCGACTCCTACCCCGACCAGGACGAGGTCGGCTTCTTCCTGCAGCGCAAGATGCGGTACCTCGACGAGGAGGCGGCCCGAGCGACGACCAAGGCCGAGCGGGTGACGGCGGCCCGCGCCGCGCTCGACACCGCGCTGACGACGCTCAACGCGACCGCCCGACCGGCGCGCTCCGCCTTCGTCGTCCAGCAGGTGCCCGCGCCGCCCTTCCACCTGCCCAACGAGCCGGCCGTCCTGCTCACCGGAACCGCCGCCGTGCCCACCGACCGGCACGGGCAGGACGGCGCCGCCGACCCGGACAACCTCATGGGCTGCGCGGTGACGGCGAACGACGCCCCGGCGATCACCACCTCCGGCCAGGCCGCCGCGCTGCGGACCGACGTGGTCGCCGCCGCGGGCCGGCTCGGCGCGGCCGTCTGGGACCCGGCGGCCTTTCACCCGATCACGCTGGAGTGGGAGGTGGAGTTCTATCCGGCCACCCAGGGCAACAACCTCGATCCGGCCGACCGCCGCTACCACCCGGACTTCGTCACCCGGAACTTCACGCTGCCGCCGCGGGGCGTGGAGCTGAAGCCGAACACCTACGTGCCGGACAAGGCCGCCAACGTGTACGCCGGGAGCACCCTGCTGTCGGCCGGCGCCCGCCCGGTGCTGTCCGCCCGCATCCTCACCTACCTCCAGGCCAACCTGCTGCCGCTGTACCTGGCGGCGGGGCGGCCCGCCGTCACCCCCGCCGCCTTCGCGGCCGACCCGGCGCCCGTGCTGAGCTGGTACGACGCCAACGCCTCCGACGCCAGGCTGACGCTGATGGTGGCGATGTACCGGTACCTGGCCGCGCACGAGGACAGCAATCTGTCGGCGACGCTGAGCGGCTTCAACGACGCGCTGCTGATGCGCAGGCTCACCCGGCAGCTCCCGATCGCCGACCCGCTGGGCTTCCCGCCGTACCAGGCGTTCGCGGCCACCGTCGACGCGGCCGTCGCGGGCGAGAACCGCTTCGCGCCGCATCCGCTCGGCGACTTCAACCCGATCCGCGCGGGGGCGATGCGCCTGCTGCGGCTGCGGATCGTGGACAGCTTCGGCCGGACACGGGACGTGGACCTCAACGGCATGGGCACGACGACCGAGCTGACCGTCCCCGGCCACCCCGGCTGGGTCGCGATGCCGCCCAGGATCGCCCAGCCCGCCCGGCTCACCGTCAACTGGCAGGGCGCGGACGACCTTGGCGGGACCTCGCCGATCTGCGGCTGGCTGGTCCCCGACAACCTCGACCTGAGCCTGGCCGTGTACGCGGCGGACGGCACCGCGCTCGGCAGCCTGCGCGCGCTCGCCGACCCCCGGCGACCCGAGTACGCCCAGTGGAGACCGCCGCCGGGCGGGACGCTCGCGCCGATCGGCAACGCGCACCTCGGCGCGCTCGTGGAGCGGCTGCGCACCGGCGGGCCGACCGCGCTCGGCACGCTGCTGGAGGGCCTGGACGATACGCTCGCCCAGATCGAGCCGGAGGACTACGCGCAGCATCGGGGCAGGTCCGTGCTGATGGGCAACCCGATCGCCGTGGCCCGGCTCGAGCTCACCCTCGAGCTGATGGGCTGGCCCGCCGTCCACCAGGACTGGAACGTGTTCCGGCAGGACATGCGGCGCTCCTCGCGGGAGACCAACGACTTCGAGCTGGTCCGGTTCCCGATCAGGATCGGCGAGCACACCCTGCTCAACGACGGGGTGCTCGGGTTCTGGCTCGAGAACTCGGCGCGCGAACCGGCCGGCGACTTCCACGACGTCAGGGCGGGCCGGGACCCGCTGATCCAGGCGCTCGATCTGCCGTCGCAGTACCTGACCCTGCTGCTCGACCCGCGCGGCCGGGTGCACGCCACCAGCGGAATCCTGCCGACCGTGGATCTGGCGCTGCCCGTCGAGACCTACCGCTCGGCGCTGGGGAGGATGGCGGTCGCCTTCTTCACCGGCCCGCTGCTCGGCGACTCCGACCATGTCGGCGTCCCGCTGCCGAACGAGCCCGGATACGCCTGGTCCTGGCGGGAGCGGACCCGGGCCGGCTGGAGCACGCTGCCCGACCCGCCCGCGCCCGACCAGCGGGTCCTCGCGGAACCGACCCTCCGTGAGGGCTGGCTGGTGCTGACGCCCGATCCCGACGGAGGACGGCAATGATCAGGCTGGAACTCACCGTGCCGGAGACCAACCTCGTGCTGGAGGCGCTCGGCGGCCTGCCGTACGCCCGTGTGTACGAACTCATCAACAAGCTCCACCAGCAGGCCGAGGAGGCCGTCAAGGGGGCCGAGCAGGCCGTCGAGGAGGCCGAGCGGCAGTGAGCTCGAACCTGGTCCTGCACTGGCACCTGGACGCGCTGTCCCCCGACAGCCGGGCCCTGGACAGCTCCGACAACCACCTCCAGGGCACCGTCGTCGGCGATCCGAAGAACCAGCCGGACGAGCGGTTCGGCAGCGTGCTGGCCTTCAACGGGACGGCCGACGCCCTCACCCTCGCCGACACCCCGCTGATCCGGCTCTCGGCCTACACCGTCGAGGTCTGGGTGAAGCCGAAGGCGCCGCTCGGCGGGCTGGTCGGCAAACCGCCCGGCGACCTGCGGCTGGTGCTGAACGCCGACGGCTCGGTGGCGCACCACTTCAGCACCGCCGCGAACGCCGACGAGACCCACGCCACCGGTCCCGGCGCGGTCACCGCCGGGACGTGGCAGCACCTGGCGATCGTCAACGACGGGCGCACCGCCTCGATCTACGTGAACGGGAAGCAGGTCTCGACCGACGCCTACACCGGCGCCCGGACCGTGCAGAACCTGGCGCTCCAGGTGGGCCAGGGGTACGGCGGGAGCCTCGCGCACCTGCGCGTCTACGACGGTGCGCTGGCGGACCTGGAGATCCAGCGGGACATGGCCGACGACGAGGCCGCGCTGGCCGCCTTCGTCCGGTCGCACCCGCTGGACTTCGCGCTCCTGGACGTCGACCAGCAGCCGGTCCTGTTCATCGACGACGCCCCCGGCGGGCAGCCGATGACGCTGCGGCTGACCAACACCTCCCGGCAGGACATCGAGTTCGTCCCCGGCACCGCGCCCCTGCTCGCCCTGCACCTGCGCACCGGCGTGCTGGCCGTCCCGCCGCAACCGGCCGTCCTCACTCCGGGCTGGACGCTCCAGACCACGACCGACCAGGCCACCGGCGACACCGTGCTCGGCCTCACCTCGACCGCGCCGCCGACGATCCCCCGGGGCGGGACCTACGACCTGCGGCTCCAGGGGCTGAGCGCCGACGGGACCGGCGGCACCCGGGGCACCCGGGTCGAGATGGTGTACCAGAACATGCGGTACGCGGGGGAGCAGGACCAGCTCACCGGCAACCGGATCGCGTTCCTGGACGTCGTCAACCGGCGCGGGCGGAAGACGATCCCGCTGGCCGCGTCGTTCGTGGGCGGCAACCGGGTGCTCTGCGACGGGACCACGGCCAACACCCTCCGCATCCGCATCGCCAACCTCTCCCGCGACGCCTCGCTGTCATTGGCCGGGGCCTCCTTCACCCTGTCCTACCCGGCGCAGGCCGCCGGCGAGACCCGCGAGTGGGCCCTGTCGGACGTCGGCCAGGCGGGCAACGCCGTGCTCGGCGGCCTGGTGGCCGACAAGGTCGCGGCCGACTGGACCATCACCCCGCAGAACCTCGGCCAGCGGATGCAGTGGAAGCTCACCCCGCCCGCCGCGGCGGCCTTCGACGCGGACGGCTCGATCGTGGTGACGCTGTCGCAGGTCTTCGCGCTCTCCTCGCTCGGCCAGGTCCAGTTCGTGCTCGGGTACCAGAACGTGCCCGGCTACCAGGACGGCGCGATCACGCTGACGGCCGAGAAGTCGCCGCTGATGTTCGCCGGCCAGAACACCGGGATCGGCACCACCGCCCCGGCGGGCAAGCTCCAGATCGTCAACACCGACCAGGACCCGAACGGCGACACCCTCGTCCTCGGCCCGACCGACCAGTCCCACCTGCGCCTCGGGTACAACAAGGACTACTCCTGGGTCCAGTCGCAGGGCGGCAGGCCCCTGGTGCTCAACGGCACCGCCAACAACGTCACCATCGGCACCACCGCCGCGCAGGCCGCCAGACTCTCGGTCAGCGCGGACAACTCCCACCTCCAGCTCCGCCGGGAGAAGAACGCCGGCGGCGGTTCGCAGATCTTCCTGGAGCTGTTCCAGGACTCCACCGGGAACGGCGTCTACCCCGCCATCAGGTTCCACCACACCGGCGTCTTCTGGCACCGGATCGAGGGCCGGTACGAGGGGCTCATGTTCAAGAACGGCGATCCGACGTCCGACGGCCTGAGCGACATCTACGCGAGCAACGCCAAGGTCAACGGCCTGTCCATCGGCGGGGTCACGATCGGCGCGAGCGAACTCCAGATCCTGAAGAACCTGGCGGCCGGCAGCCTCAGCCTCGGCGGCACCACGGTCGGCGGGTACGAGCTGTCGATCCTGCAGAAGCTGGCGTCCGGGAGCCTTCAGTTCGACCTGCTCAACACGTACCAGAACGAGTACGCGTACGCGGCCGACTACAACCCCTACGACGGCAGCCGACGCTACGTCTTCACCTGGCGGACCAAGGGCGAACGGGTCAACCAGGGCAGCTGGCAGATCGCCTATCCGAGGTGAGGCACCATGCCGAAAATGCCGAAGCAGCCACGGGTCAGGGTGACCCCCACGGCCGCGAACGTCTACCCGGGCGGCCGGGAGACACGGTCGCAGACCGCCCCCCAGCGGGCGGCGGTGCTCGCCGCCCAGCAGGCCCAGGTCGCGGCCGCCGCACAGGCGCTGGCTCAGCAGCGCGCCACCGCCCTGGCCAACCGGCCGGCCGCCCAGCCGGGGAACCGGGGGGACGGCTCCCTGCACATCGCCTTCATGCGGGTCGGCCAGGGCGACAGCGCCATCATGTCCACGCCGCAGGGCCGGGTGCTGATGTTCGACTGCGGGTCCGACGCCGGGGAAGAAGACCCCGCCGACAAGGAGACCAAGGCGGTCTTCATCGCCCGGCTCCAGGCGATCATCAACGGCCCCAAGTTCCTGGCCGGCAGCAACACGATCGACGCCCTGATCACGACGCATCCCGACACCGACCACTACAACCTGCTGAGCCGGGTCCTCGGCCGGCAGTACACGATCAACAACTGGTACTTCAGCGCGCTGCGCACGAGCTACGCGCAGGGCGGCGCCAGCGGCTACCTCGTGGGCCGGCTGGCGGACTCCAACACCGGTGGCAAGAAGGTCGTGCTCAACCACGATCCGGCCAACGGCGCGCCCGGCGAAGTCTCGATCAACTCCAAGGCCGTCGTCGCCGCGGGCGGCGGAGTCACCGAGGACCGGCTCGACGGGAACGGCGGCATCCTCATCGTGGACGAGCCGAACTGCAAGATCTCGATCCTGGCCGCCGACGTGCTCCACCAGTACCAGAACGACGGCAGCAACCCCAACAACCGGGGCAGCGTCGTCACGCTGATCGAGGTCGGTCCGCCCGGAGGGCCGATCAAGAAGGTGCTGATGTGCGGCGACGCGACCACCAACACCGAGACCTTCCTGATGAACACGGTGAAGGCGCGGATCGCCGGCCTGGACGTGCTCCAGGCCGGCCACCACGCCAGCATCGTCACCTCCTCGCAGCAGGCGTTCGTGGACCTGGTCGACCCCCGGCTCGTCATCGCCAGCGCGGGCAAGAAGATCCCCCTGCACAGCCTGCCGAGCGGTGAGGTGATCGTCCGCTACCGCAAGCGGCTGGCCACCTCCCTGCGGACCCAGATCGCCCAGCACGAGACCTTCTACTACGAGGCCACCGGCTGGGGGAACCGCACCCACGGCAGCAGCTTCGACACCTACCAGGTCTTCACCACCGGTTCCCGCGACACCTTCGAAGTGGACCTATGACTCCCGACCAGATCAAGAGCGCCGTGACGCGGACCGGCGCCCGGGTGGACGTCCCGCTCAGCGCGCTGACCGGCGTCAGCGCCCTGTTCGCGAGCTTCTTCCCCGCCGGCCGCTTCACCCTCGACGCCGTCACCGACCGCACCGAGACGACCGGCGGCGTGACCGTCGCCGGCACCGGCGCGTCCGGTCCTTTCACCGGCATGCAGGTGACCGCCGTCTTCACCGGCACCGCCGACGGCGTGACGGTCGTGGTGACCGCCACCGCCGACTCGTCGTGGACCTTCACACGGGCATTCCCGCCGCTGGCCCACACCGTCTTCGACACGCTGCACTTCCAGGCGCCCACGCTGACCCTGGACTCCACCGCCCAGCAGATGGCCTTCACCGGAACGCTCATCATCTCCACGGCGATGGCCCCGCTCGACCTGCTGATGCCGAACACCACGCACACGATCACCGGCGTCGTCACCATGGTCAGCGGCCCGCCGGAGCTGGGGTTCACCACCACCCCGGTCCCCGACATCCTGCTGTACGGCCCGGAGAACCGCAGCGTGGACGTCGGGCTGTTCACGCTCTCCAGCCTGCGGTACGAGATCACGTCCGACCCGTTCTTCAACTACGACCGGATCGACTGGATGGTGCTCTGCTCGGTCGTGGTGACGGCGGCCATCCCGATCGCCGTGTCCGGACAGCAGCGGCAGGTGCTGGTCTCCGCGTTCCTGGCCGGCTGGGGCGACCGGCTCCTGTTCAGCGGCGACTTCTCGGCCCTGGGCGACCTGGCCTTCGCCGAGATCGTCGCCTTCACCCGGCAGCAGGGCCTGCCGATCCCGTTCGACGTGACCGTGACCAACCCGGTGAAGCTGACCGAGGTCCAGCTCATGGTCAGCCCGGCCCGGCTCTCGGTGGACTACGTGTCCGTCAAGCTGGAGACCCGGGAGTCCTGGACGATCGTCCAGGACCTGTTCACGCTCGACGCCGTCGACCTGTACTTCCGGATCGACCGGCCGCTCTCGTCGCCTTCGCTCACCGGCATCCTGGGCGGCCTGTTCGGCATCGGGAACACCGGCACGCTGGAGGTGAGCGCGGACTTCGGAGCCCGCACGCTCTCCGCCGCGCTGCGCCAGGACGACGGGCCGCTCAGCATCCGGGAGGTCTACGGCGACTTCACCGGGGCCGACCCGGCCACGGTGCCCGACCTGTCGGTGCAGAAGTTCGACCTGGGCCTGACCCTGCCGTCCAGCACCGGCGGCGTCGCCTACCACGCGTTCCTCGAACTGGCCGGCACATGGCAGCTGACCACCGGGCTGGCGCTCACCGACGTGATGTTCGCGGTCGACCACGGCACCGACACCCGGTTCCAGGCCCTGGCGATCTTCACCATCGCGGGCGTGGACCTGAAGATCGCCGCCCAGTACGACCCGGCACCCGACAAGCAGTGGATGTTCAGCGGCGAGACCGGCCCCGGCCAGAAGATCCCCATCGGTGCGCTGTTCCAGGACCTGGCGGACCACACCGGCCAGATCACCCTGCCCGCTCCCATCGCCCAACTCGTCCTGCTGAACCTCGGCATGTCGGTCACCACCGGCAGCCGCCGGCTGTTCCTCACCGGCACGGCGATGTTCCCCATCGACACCGCCAAGGTCGCCCTCACCCTCGCCATCGACACGGCGGCGCGGTCGCTCGCGGCCTCGCTGGCCGTCACCGTACCGACCCCGACCGGCCCGTTCACACCCACCTTCGCCCTCGTCTTCGCCGCCCAGGCCACCGACAGGATCTTCATCGCCAGCTACACGCACGGCCCGGACGACCCCATCCCCACGATCAAGGACCTGGTCGCGGCGATCTCGCCGAGCGCCGCCGCGGCCGTCCCGGACGGCATCCGGATCGACCTGCGCGACGCGTTCCTGGCCGTGGACGGGTCGGCCGTCGTGTTCGGCGTGGACCTGACCGCGACGATCGACCTGTCCAAGCTGCCGGTCCTCGGCGACCGGCTGAAGGGCGGCACGTGGGGCTTCGACCCGCTGCGGCTCGGGGCCGCCTCGGCGAACCTGACCGCGGCCCAGGTCAAGGCCGTCGACGGGCTGCTGCCCGCGTCCATCACCAAGCTGCCCGCCGACCAGGACCTGGCCGCCGGGTTCCTCATCGAGGGCGTGCTCAAGCTGGGCGCGCTGGAGCGACCGTTGCGTCTGCCGGTCAAGGAGGGGCCGCAGCCGCCCGCGCCCACCTCGTCCAAGGACGTCCAGACGGCCGACAACGCGCTCTGGTACAAGGTCCAGCGGTCGTTCGGCCCCATCCGGATCGCCCGGATCGGCATCGCCTACCAGCACGAACCCGGACAGAGCGCGCAGCTCGCGTTCCTGCTGGACGCCTCGCTGTCGGTGGCCGGGCTGACCCTGTCGGCGTCCGGCCTGTCGGCCGGGCTGGCGCTGTCGGACCCGGCGGCGGGCCCGACGTTCGACCTGTCCGGACTGGGGCTGTCGTACGTCGCGGGACCGGTCTCGATCAGCGGGGCGTTCCTCAAGAGCGACGTGAGGTTCCAGGGCGCCACGTATCGCTGCTACAGCGGCCTCGCGACCATCGTCACGCCGACCCTGACGATCGGCGCGATGGGCTCGTACATGCAGCTCCCGCAGGGGCCGTCGCTGTTCGGCTACGCCTTCCTGAACTACCCCGCGGGCATCGGGCCGGCGTTCCTGCGGCTCACCGGGGTGGCGGCGGGCTTCGGCTACAACCGGCGGCTGATCGTGCCGCCCGTCTCGGAGCTGGCCGACTTCCCACCGGTCATCGACGCCATCTCCGGTCCGCCGCCGGGGACCGACCTGCCGGGCCAGCTCGCCCGGTTGAACACCGCGCTGCCGCCCTCACCGGGCGACATCTTCCTGATGTTCGGGCTCCGGGCCGTCCTTCTCGAGATGATCGACGCGTTCGCGCTGCTGGTGCTGGCTTTCGGGAACCGGTTCGAGCTGCACCTGATGGGCATGGCGACCGTGGTGCTGCCGGCCACCGACGCGGCCCAGCCCGGCGCGACGCCCATCGCCGAAGTACAGATCGCCATGCTCGGCTCATTCGTCCCCGACGACGGCTTGCTCTCGGTGTCCGCGCAGCTCACCGAGAACTCCTTCCTGCTGTCGCGGGACTGCCACCTCGTCGGCGGGTTCGCGGCCACGACCTGGTTCGCCGGACCGCACGCGGGCGACTTCGTGGTCACCGTCGGCGGCTACCACCCGCACTTCACCGTCCCCGCCCACTACCCGAACGCGCCCAGGCTCGGCTTCCACTGGCAGGTCACCGAGCAGCTCCAGTTGAGGGGCGGGGCGTACTTCGCGCTCACGCCGTCGTGCCTGATGGCGGGCGGCGACCTGTCGGCGACCTGGCAGGACGGCTCGCTGCGCGCCTGGTTCGACGCCTCGGCCGACTTCCTCATCGGCTGGCAGCCGTTCCACTACGAGGTGTCCCTGCACATCTCGCTCGGCGCCTCCTACACCTTCACCCTCTTCGGCACCCACACCATCGGCTTCGAGGTCGGCGCGGACCTGCACATCTGGGGGCCCGACTTCTCCGGCACGGCGTCGATCCACCTGTTCGTCATCTCGTTCTCGATCGCGTTCGGGGCCGCCGCGAACCCCAGACCGAAACCGGTCGACTGGGCCCGCTTCCAGTCCACCCTGCTGCCGCCCGCCGACAAGATCACCACGATCACCGCCGAGAGCGGCACCCTGGCCGCCGGCACCGGCTCCGACCTGGGCGTCCTCGACCCGCACAACCTCGTCCTGGTCACCGACTCCAGCATCCCGTCCAGCACGGGTTCCCGGGGGCCGCAGAGCGGGGGCACCGACCTGCCCGCGCTCGGAAAGGCCTTCGGGATCGGTCCGATGGACGTCGCGACCACCACCACGTCGCACCGCATCGAGATCACCCAGGGCGGCCGCCGGGTGGACGACCTGTTCGCCTACGAGACGGTCGGCAAGTCGCTGCCGTACGCGCTCTGGGGCGGGGACCTGGCGCCATCGACGAGTTCACCGCAGCTCATCGACGGCCTGCTCACCGGGTACCGGATCCGGCCGAAGCCGCCCGTCGAGCCCGCAGGCCCGCCGATGCTGCCCGACTCCGCGCTGAAGACCACGACCCCGCTGTTCACCGAGCGGGCCGCCATCGCCTTCACCGCGCCCCAGGAGTTCGCCCAGTCCGCCGAGGCCGACGCCGCGCGCGCGGCCGCGATCACCAGGGGACTCGGCGACGCCACGACCGCCTCGACACGGTCCGCCATCGTCGACGCCGTGCTCAAGGGCGCCACGGTCGACCTGGCGGGCTTCACCACCGACCAGTTCCTCGAGACGCCCCAGGTGGTCGCGCATGGCTGACATCTCGTTCGTCGACCAGTCCGTGCCGGTCCTGACGACCGGTGTCTACAGCGTCACGGCCACCCAGACGGTCGCGCTGAACGGCGCCTCGTTCGCCGCCACCCGGACCTTCACGGTCAGCGGCGACCGGTTCACCCTGCCGGAGGGAAGGATCGCGGCGGTGTTCCCGCCGGACGGGTCGCTCGGCGACCACCACAACGTGCTGCCGCACGTGATGCTCGACCGGCCGACGCTGCCGTGGGAGCGGTCGGCCGGCGTACCGGGCCCGTGGCTGGTGCTGCTGCTGTTCACCGACGCCGAGCGGCCCGTGCCCCAGATCGTCCGGCTGGGCGACCTCGCCTCGGGACCGGCGTACTGCCCGGCGCCGGCGCTTGAGGCCCACCAAGCCCCCGACGACCAGGTCACCGTGATCGACGTGCCGCGAGCGCTGCTGGAGCAGTTGCTGCCGTCGGTCGCCGACCTGCCGTTCCTGGCGCACCTGCGGCGCAGCCCGGGGACGGCGGACTCGGCCGTCGTGCTCGGCGACCGTCTGCCGCCGTCCGGCGGGGCCTCGACCGCGCACCTGGTCTCCGTCGAGGGCCGGTACGGGCCGAACGGGTTCGACCTGGGGCCCGGCGGACCGGTCCGGCTGGTGAGCCTGGCGTCCTGGCGGTTCTCCTGCCTGTCCGGGAACCAGACCTTCGCCACCCTGATCAGGGACCTGGCCCGGCACGGGTCGCCTTACCGGCTGCCCGACAGCGGGAACGCCGCGGCGGACACCTTCCTGCGTGCCGGGTACGTGCCGGTGCGGCACCGGCTTCGGGACGGGTCGTCGGCGGTGTCGTGGTACCGGGGGCCGCTGGCCACCGGACCGGTCGCCCTGCCGCCCGCCGACCCGACGCTCTCCTCCGACCACCTGCTGGTCTTCCACTCGGAGGTCGGCATGTTCGACGCCTCCTACGCCACCGCCTGGGAGTTGGGCCGGCTGCTCGGGTTGCGGAGCACCGGCTTCGCCACCGCGCTGTACGAGTGGAAGCGGCGGCGGGCGCAGGCCACGCTCCGGGCGACGCTGGAACCGGCCTCGGGGTATCCGCTGGCGGTGCCGTCCATCGACGACACGCTGCCGGACACGGTGACCACCTTTCTCAAGGACCTCTGGACCCTCGACGGGGTGCCGCTCGGCTACCTGGTCCCGGATGCGCGCCTGCTGCCGGTGGAGAGCATCCGCTTCTTCTCGCTCGACCTCCGCTGGGTGGGCCGCCTCGTCGACGGCGCGTTCAGCATCGGCAGACTGACCTCGGCGGACGCCAAGCTCGACGCGGCCCGCACACTTGCTCCGCCGCACCCGGCGGTGACGGGCGCGCTGATCCGCTCCGACGTGGTCTCGGGCTATCCCGGGCTGCTGGTCGACGGGTTCGACGCCGGCGGTACCCAGCTGCCCGCCGTCCTCACCCGGCGGCTCACTCCCGACCTTCTGCTCTGCCTGTTCGCCGGAACGCTGGGCCGCCTCGACGTCCACCAGAGCCCCGAGACACTGCACTTCGCCGTCGAACTCCCCACCGACGGCCAGTTCACCAAGACGCTGCGCGACGCCGCCGGGGCCTCAGGGCCCCAGCTCTCCCCGATGCCTCTGACGGCCAACGGCCGCCTCCCCATAGCCTCTCTCGCCGCCGCCATGTCCACCGCTCTGTCGATGCCGCCCTTCGCCGCCGGCCAGTTCGCCCGCCAGATGATCGAGACCGGCGAACGCATCAGCTTCCTCACCTGACCGCGCCCCTGGGCGGACGTCCGCCCACGGCGACGGTGACCCGCGCGCCGGCGCCACGAATGCCTCCCGGCTGAGATCCAGGTCAGGGTGGCGCGCCCGGCAGTGCTCGAACCAGCGATCATTGGCCACGAAATCTACAACGTAAAGGGGCTTGGGGGCGCGAGGCGCTAATAGTGGGAGATCGCAAAAGATTCGATCTTCTTTGAGGTGCGCTGAGCTGCGCTGAAGGACTGTGTCTGACCTGCGGTGATGCAGGAAGGCCGTGTTTTCGGGCATGATCGGTCGTGTTCGCACCGAAGAGGTCACTGGTTCGAACCCAGTATCGCCCACCCCAAGTTCCCGCAGGTCAGAGCACGCTCTGTCGTTGGCTTTCCGGCGCCGTTGCCTTCACCGATCATCGAACCCGACGAGATCACTCGCCTGGACGTTCAACGAAGGCCGCGTTTGGGCGGCATGCTCAACGAGTACGAGCGTTGACCTGCGCGAACGTGGTTCTCGACAAGTGCAGGGCGGGCGGTGTGGGGCCATGGGGTTGTGGTGAGAGCCCGCCGGAGGGTGGGTCTGCATCCTCCGGCGAGACCGACTCGGTGGCATCCTCCGAACGCCACTTGACTTGCACGGACGCAATGTTCCGCCCCCACCCGCCGGGTGGCTCGGTCACCGCCGCAGGGAGGATGTCGGTGAGGTCGCGGGGTTGTCGGTCCCGCCGTCGGTGTGGATCTGTCGCCGCCTAGCGGGACAGGGACCGTGCGGCGTCGAGGATGATTCTGATCACGGCGGCCGGGTGGGAGACCATGACGGCGTGCGAGGACCGCACGGTTTCGATGTGTGCCTTGGCGCGAGCGGCCATGTACTTCTGCCCGGCAGGCGGGATGGCCTTGTCGTCGAGGGTGATCAAGTCCCATGACGGGATGGTCTTCCAGGCCGGGTCGCCTGAGGGCTGGGTCTGTGCGGTGGCCGAGAGCGGGCGCTGGGTGGTCGCCATCTCGGTTGCGGTTTCGGCGGGTACATCGGCGGCGAAGACGGCCCGGAAGTCGGCCGGGTCGATGTAGACGTCGGCGTCCTGGCCGCCGGTCGCATAGGGGTTCGGGGCCGGGCGGACGATGAGGGTGGCGGGGCCGAGCAGAGAGCCGGGGAACCGGGCCGGGGGCAGGACGGTCGCCAGGCTTTCGCCCTCGTCCGGTACGTATGCACCGAGATAGACAAGCGCCTTGACGTTGGGGACCCCGCGGGCGGCGTTGGTGATGACCGCACCGCCGTAGGAGTGGCCGACCAGCACGATCGGGCCGGGGATCGTGGTCAGGACGGAGCGTACGTAGTCGGCGTCGCCGGTCAGGCTTCGGAGCTGGTCGGGCGGAGCGATCACGGGGTAGCCGAGTCGGCGCAGAGAAGAGATCTCCGCGTTGAAGCCGCCGGCGTCGGCGAACGCCCCGTGGACGAACACGATCGTGGGCTTGGGGCCTGTCGCATGGGCTGCGGGGCTCGCCTGTGCCGTGGTGACGGCCGTGATGGGGGCCATTGCGGCCAGGGCAGTGCTGAGAATCAGGACGGGACGCTTCCATCGTTGCTTGTGCATGATGCTCTTCTCTCGTCGGATCTTCCTCGGCCGATGACGGACCGGCTTCGTGGACGGTAGGTCGTGCGCTGCCGAACCAAGGGAATGCGGCGGGTTTGAGCAGCGGGGTGCGGTCGGATGGCTCGGGGGCCGGCAGCGAGCTTCAGGGGCCTGACCGCAAACTCCAGGCCCCTGCTCTGCTATTCGTTGAGGAAGGCGAGGAGCGCCGTGTTGACTTCGTCGGGGTGGGTCCAGGCGATGTTGTGCGGCCCGCCCTCGACCCGTACCAGCCGGATGTCGTTGATGAGTGCGGGCAGACGGTCGGCGGTGGCTTCGATGGGCAGGATCCGATCCTCGGTGCCGTGTACGACCAGTACCGGGACGTCGATCTTGGGCAGGTCGTCGCGGAAGTCGGTCAGCCAGGTGTCGACGCAGGCGTAGGTGGCGAACGGCGAGGAACCGGCGGCGACGTTGAAGCCGGCCTGCCAGGCCCGGTCGCTGATCCGTGCCGGTGCGAGCTTGTCCACGTTGTAGAAGTCGTTGAAGAAGCTCTCGAAGTAGGCGTACCGGTCGGCGGTGATGGCTGCCTTGATGTCATCGAAGACCTGGCCGTTGACGCCCTGCGGGTTGTCGGGGGTCTTCAGCAGGAACGGCGGTACCGCGCCGAGCAGCGCGGCCTTGTGCACTCGGGCCGATCCGTATCCGGCGAGGTAGCGGGTGACTTCACCGGTACCCATGGAGAAGCCGACGAGGATGGCGTCGGCCAGATCGAGGCGGTCGAGCAGCGCGGCCAGGTCGGCCGCGAAGGTGTCGTAGTCGTATCCGACGGTGGGTTGGCTGGAGCGGCCGAAGCCGCGTCGGTCGTAGGTGATGACCCGGTGCCCGGCTTGCAGCAGAACCCGGTGCTGACGCTCCCAGGAATGCCCGTCCAATGGGTATCCGTGGATGAGCACGACCGGTCGGCCGTGACCGTGGTCCTCGTAGTAGAGGCTGATGTCGGCGCCGTTCTCGGTGCCCACCTTGACGTACGACATGATGTCCTCCCTCAGCGGACCGGCGGATGCCGGCCTCATCAGCGTCAGGTCGCGTGGTCTCCGTTCGCATCGGGGGAACACCCCAGCCGCATCCGGCGCCAGGTGTGGGCATCGTCCGAGAACACGGCCGAGCCCATGCACCGCAGGCCGCGACCGGTCGGACTTCCGCTCCCGGCCGACGAACCTCGGTCCGGCCCGTCACTGGTCACAGATCGCGCCCGGCGCAGCGGAGGCGAGCCGTTGAATCCGCGGCGCGACGGCAATAGGCGGTACGCGCCGGCCCCGAATTCCCCTATTCACCTGCGCGAGTCGAGTGCGCGGACTGGGGTCTTTCCCCGATACGAGGCGCCCGGTGCGGATGGTGTTCTGAGGTGACACTGGCACCCGAACCTGGAGAGACAGCCATGACGACACCGATCCCCGTCATCTTCATCCATGGGTTGTGGCTTCACGCCGCATCGTGGACTCCCTGGATGGAGTTGTTCGGCGCGGAGGGCTACGCGCCGATCGCCCCCGGCTGGCCGGGCGACCCCGACACCGTGGCCGAGGCCCGTGAGACCCCCGAGAGCATCGCCGACCACGGCATCGACGACGTCGTCGAGCACTTCGCGGGGATCATCCGCACCCTGGACTCGGCTCCGATCCTCATCGGCCACTCCTTCGGCGGGATGATCGCGCAGAAGCTGCTCGGGCAGAACCTGGCCCGCGCGGCCGTCGCGATCGACGCCGCGCAGATCAAGGGCGTGCTCCCGCTGCCGCTGTCCGCGCTGCGCGCCACGCTTCCGGTGTTCAAGAACCCCGCGAACAAGCACCGCGCGGTGTCGCTGACCGCCGAGCAGTTCCGGTTCGCGTTCGGCAACGCCATCCCCGAGGCCGAGTCGGACGCGCTGTTCGAGAAGTGGACGATCCCCGCACCGGGCAAGCCGCTGTTCGAGGCCGCCGCCGCGAACTTCAACCCGCATTCCCCGGCCGCGGTCGACACCGCGAACGCCTCGCGCGGCCCGCTGCTGCTGATGACGGGCGGGAAGGACCACACCGTCCCGGAGGCGGTCGTCCGGGCGACGCTCAAGCAGTACCGGCACTCCGAGGCCGTCACCGACATCACCGACTTCCCCTCCAAGGGCCACTCGCTGACCATCGACAGCGGGTGGCGCGAGGTCGCCGACACCGCACTGACCTGGCTGCGGCAGCAGTCCCTCTAGATCCGTCCGTCGAAGGGAGCCCGCCATGGATCTGGGCCTGTCCGGGAAGACCGCGATCGTCACGGGCGCGAGCAGGGGGATCGGCTTGGCCGTCACACGCGCCCTGGCCGAGGAGGGCGCGTCCGTGGTGGCGGTCTCCAAGAGCGGTTCGACCGAGCTGAAGGCGCTGGAAGAGGCGGGACAGGTGCTCGCGGTCGCGGTGGATCTCACCGACCCGCAGGCGGCGACCGCCGTCGTCGAGGCGGCGGTCTCTTCCTTCGGGGGTCTGGACGTGCTGGTCAACAATGTCGGCGCGGTCCGTCCGCGCGTCGGCGGGTTCCTGTCGGTCACCGACGACGACTGGGACGCGACGCTGACGATCAACCTTCTGGCGGCCGTCCGCATGACCCGCGCCGCTCTTCCCCGGCTGGTGGAGCGCGGCGCGGGCGGCATCGTCACCGTGAGCTCGGTCAACGCCGCGCTGCCCGATCCGCTCGTGATCGACTACAGCGCTGCCAAGGCCGCACTGTCCAGCTTCTGCAAGTCCCTGTCCAAAGAGGTCGGGCCGTCGGGCGTCCGCGTCAACACCGTCAGCCCCGGCCCCGTCGCGACCGCGCTGTGGCTGGGTGACGACGGGGTCGCCGCGACCCTCGCGAGCGCCACCGGCGACGACGCGGGGGCCGTCGCCGACCTGGCCGCGAGCGAGTCCGTCACCGGACGCTTCACCCGCCCGGAGGAGGTCGCCGACCTCGTGGTGTACCTGGCCGGCGACCGGGCCGCGAACATCACCGGCGCCGACTTCACCATCGACGGCGGACTCATCACCACACTGTGATCTCCGAAAGAGCCCTCTGGAGTTCTTGATGCGTAACCGTCCCGTCCTTTCCAGGCCACTCGGCCTTGCCCTGGCCGTGGTGACCGCGGCCGCCGGCCTGACAGCGGCCGCCGCCACCCGGCAGGCGGACGCCGCCCCGCCGACGTCCGCCCAAGCCCAGGAACAGATGCCCGCCGGATTCACCGAGCACAAGGCGCGCGTCGGCCCGGTCGGCATCGACTACGTGATCGGCGGCCGCGGCCCGACATTGGTCCTGATCCACGGCTATCCGCAGACCTGGTACGAGTGGCGGCACATCATGCCGGTTCTCGCCGAGCACTACACGGTCATCGCCCCCGACCTGCGCGGCGCCGGACGCAGCGACGCACCGGCGACCGGCTACGACAAGAAGACGATGGCCGCGGACCTGCACGGACTGCTCGTCCAGCTCGGCCTCTCCAAGGACCTCCGCATCGTGGGGCACGACATCGGCACGATGGTCGCCTACTCCTACGCCGCCGCGCACCGGTCGGACGTGAAGAAGCTGGTCCTGAGCGAGGCGCCGATCCCCGACCCGAGCATCTACACCTTCCCGTCGCTGACCAAGGACGGGCCCGGCGCATGGCACTTCGGCTTCTTCGCCCTCTCCAACGGCATGCCCGAGGAACTCATCCAAGGCCGCGAAACCCTGTGGACCGGCAAGTTCATCGACAACCTCGAAGTCAAGAAGGGATCCGTCAGCCCGGAGGAGGTTTCGGTGTTCGCCGGATACCTGCGGGACAAGGCCCATCTCCAGGCGAGCCTGGCATGGTTCCGCACCCTGCCGCAGGACATGGTGAACGACGCCCGCTACAAGAAGACCAAACTCACCATGCCCGTGCTCGCGATCGGCGCGTCGGGAAGCCTCGGCTCCTCCGTGGGCGACCAGGCGAAGAAGTACGCCAAGCACGTCACCGGCGTCGTCATCCCCGACTCCGGCCACTGGATCTACGAGGAGCATCCCGAGGAGACGACGAACCTCCTCCTCCACTTCCTGGAGGGATCGTCATGACCGCTCTACCCGGCTCCGCGGAGCCGTTCTGGTTCCTGGGCGGACAGGTCCGCGTGCTCGTGCCCGGTAAGGCGACCGGCGGCGCCCTCTCGGTGATGGAGTTCACCGACTCCGCGGGTCACGCGCCGCCACTGCACGTCCACGAGGACGAGGAGGAGATCTGGATCGTCCTGGACGGCAGGGTCAGCTTCTTCGTCGGCGACGAGAGATTCGATCTGGAGCCCGGCCAGGTGGCCCACGGCCCGCGGGGTGTCGCGCACGGCTATCTCGTCCGCAGCGCGACCGCCCGTCTGGCCGCCGTGTTCGCGCCCGGCCGCGTCGAAGACTGGTTCACGGCCAACGGCTCACCGGTCGCCGGCCTCGACGAGGCACCGCCCGCATTCGACCTCGCGGCGATCCTGGCCTCCGCGGACACCTATCACGTGCGGGTCGCAGGGCCTCCGCCCACCGGGTGAGGCGCCGGTGTGGACACGCGCAACGCGGCTCGTGGCCTCGGCTGCCGTTCTCTGGGCAGGCGACCGCTGGTGCCCGACGCCTTGACCCGCGTCGTCCGGAAGCTGTGCGGCGAGTTGCCGGCGCGCCGGGCGGGGTGATGGCCACCGCCAGGAGTTCGTCCGGCGCCTACAGTCGTTTGACGCATTCATCTCGCTGGCGCTCACCGTTACTTTACGCTGATGACCAGCGCATTGTTCGGCCGGGACGCCGAGGTCCGGGCCCTGATGGAGATGATCGGCGAGGTTTCCGAGGAGGGCCAGTGCCTCGTCCTCACCGGGGACCCCGGCATCGGCAAGACGGCCCTGCTGCGCGCCGCCCGGGAGGTCGCGCGCGGCGCGGGCTTCCGGCTTCTGGCGGCCGCTGGGGTGCAGTCCGAGGCGGAGTTGCCGTTCGCCGGGCTGCACCAGGTGCTGCGTCCGCTGCTGCGCTCGATGGCCGGCCTTCCGGACCAGCGCCGGCAGGCGTTGCTGACCGCGTTCGGTCTGGCCGCGGGGGAGCGGCCGGACATCTTCGCCGTCGCGCTGGCGGCGGTGGACCTGCTCGAGGCGGCCGCCAACGAGCAGCCCATCGCCATCCTGGCCGACGACGTGCAGTGGCTGGACGCGCAGAGCCAGGATGTGCTCACGTTCGTCGCGCACCGCCGCTCGCCGCTGCGGATCGCCATCATCGGGACCGTCCGGACCGGGTATCCGGGGCCGTTCGCCTCGGCCGGGCTGCCCGAGATGGCGGTCCGCGGTGTGGACGGCGACGCAGCCGAGGAGATCCTGCGCAGTCTGGCCGGCGTGGCCGGTGTGGCCGATCGGCGCCGTATCAGGGACCAGGCCCAGGGGAACCCGCTGGCGCTGCTTGAGCTGCCCGAGACCCTCACCGGTGCGGCCCATCCGGAGGCCCAGGACTGGCAGCCGCTCACGGCCAGGTTGGAGCGGGCGTTCGGCGGCCGGGTCGCCGAGCTGGACCAGGCCGCCCGTGATGCGCTGCTGATCGCGGCCGTCGACCCGGTCGACGACGCGGCGGAGATCCTGTCCGCCACAGCGGTGCTGCACGGGGCCCCGGTCACCGCCGATGCCCTCCGTCGGGCCGAGGAGGTCGGCCTGGTCCAGGTCGAGCACGGTCGCCTGGTGCTGCGCCACCCGCTCATGCGCTCGGGCGTGCTGCAGGCCGAGACTCTGGAGCGCAGGCACGCCGCCAACGCCGCCGTCGCCGCGGTGCTGGACGCCGATCCGTACCGGCGCGCCTGGCACCGGGGGCAGTCGATCGTCGGCCCCGACGAGGAGATAGCCGACGAGTTGGAGACGAGCGCGGCGACGGCCGTCGGCCGGGGCGCGGTCATGTCCGCGATAGGCATGCTGCATCGGTCGGCCCAGCTGACCGGCGACTCGGCCCAGCGGGGGCACCGTCTGCTGGTGGCCGCGGAGCACGCCTTCAGCCTGGGCCGGCAGGAGCAGGTGGGCCTCCTGGTGACGGCTGCGGAGCGATGCGACCTGTCCGAGCTCGACTGGGCACGGGCACAGTGGCTGCGGGAGATCTTCCACGACGGGGTGCCGGGCGACGCCGCGCGGGTGCATCAGCTCTGCGACGTGGCGCGGCAGTCCAGCGGGGCGGGCGACCGCGATCTGGCGCTGAACCTGCTGCTCGGGGCGGCGCTGCGGTGCTGGTGGGCCGACACCGGGCCCGCTGCGAGGGACGACGTGGTCGCCACCGCGAAGGCCCTGGCCGGCGGGGCGGGTACCACGCATGACCACCGGTACGTCGCCACGCTCGCGCTCGCCGGGCCGGTGGTCGAATGCGGCACTGTCGTGGAGTTGCTGTCCGAGGTCCGGCCGGCGGACATCGCCGACGCCGACGCGCTGCGGGTCTTCGGCATCGCCGCCACCGCGATCGGTGATCCGGTCAGCAGCCTGGCCTTCCTCGGACGGGCGGAGGCGCTGCTGCGGAGCCAGGGGCGGCTGGCGCTGCTGTCCCAGGTGCTCTCGCTGTGCGTCGTCAACCGGCTGGAGACCGGCGACTGGGACGGAGCACAGGCCGCCGCCGGGGAGGGGGAGCTGCTGGCGAAGGAGACCGGCCAGCCGATCTGGCGTATCGGTGCCCTCGCCTGCGACGCGCTGAGCAGCGCGTTCCGAGGTGATACGGACCAGGCGCTCAGCTACGCGGCCGAGGTGGAGGCGGCGGCGAGCCGGCAGCGGTTGAACCATCTGCTGTCGATGGCGCAGCTCGCGAAGGGAGCCGCGCTGTCGGCCGCCGGACGGCACGACCAGGCGTACCGGGAACTGGCGCGGGCGTTCCGCACCGACGATCCGAGCTTCCACCAGCGGGAGCGATTCGGGGCCGTGATGTTCCTCGCCGAGGCGGCGGTCGAGGCGGGGCGGCAGGCCCACGCGAACGCTTTCGTAGCCGAGTTGTCGCAGGTGGCCACCAAGACTCCGTCACCGCTACTGATCGTTCACCTCCGCTATGCTCGTGCCGTGCTCGCTGATGACGCAACCGCCGGTCCGCTTTACGCGGACCTGATGAACCAGGATTTCGCCGGGTGGCCCTGGGCCGAGGCCTGCGCGAACCTGGCGTACGGCGGCTGGCTGAGGCGGCTCGGTCGGCGCACGGAGGCGATGGCGGCGCTGCGGCCGGCGGCCGCGGAGCTCGACCGCATCGGCGCCGCACCCTGGGCTGACCGCGCACGAGCCGAGCTCGGGGCAGCCGGCGGCGGACTCTAGGATGCCGGAGCCGGTCGGGCTGATAGGCAGGGACAGGGAGCAGCGGGTCCTTGCCGACCTGATCGGCTCGATCGAGGACGAGGGCGCGGCGATCATCGTCGTGGGAGATCCGGGCATCGGGAAGACGTCCTTGCTGCGCGCCGCCGCCGCCCACGGCAAGAGCGCCGGCGCCACCGTCCTGTCCGCCGCCGGCGTCGAGGCGGAGGCGCACCTCCCGTTCGCGGGTCTGCACCAGCTGCTGCGGCCGGTGCTGACCGAAACCGGCCAACTGCCTGAGCCGCAGCGTGACGCTCTGCACGCCGCGTTCGGCATGCACTCCTCCTACGCCGCCGAACGGACGCCGGAGCTGTTCATGATCGCTCTGGCGACCCTGAACATGCTCACGGACGTCGCGTCCCGGCAGCCACTGCTCATCGCCGTCGACGACGTCCAGTGGCTCGACCAGCCCACCCAGGACGTCCTCGGCTTCATCGCGCGCCGCATCGGCAGCGATCCCTGCGTACTGATCGGGGTGGTCCGCGCCGGGCACGACAGCGTGTTCGCCGCCACCGACCTGCCGCAACTGAACCTCGACCGCCTCGCCGAGCAAGACGCGCGCACGCTGCTGGACAGGCACGCCGCCGACCTGCGGTACGCCGACCGGGAGCGCATTCTGCGAGAGGCGGCCGGGAACCCGCTGGCCCTCACCGAGCTACCACTGGCCCTGCGCTCGGCGAGCCGGCTCGCGGCGGAGCACGGGGAGCAGCCGCCGCACTCGCTCCAACTGACGGCGCGGCTGGAGCGCGCGTTCGCCGCGCGACTGGACGACCTGCCGCCGCTCTGCCGGGACGCGCTGCTGATCGCGGCCGTGGACGACACCGGCGACCTGGGGGAGATCATCGCGGGCACCGCGACCCTCGCCGGGCAGGACGTGCACGTTGCGGTGCTGGAGGCCGCCGTCGCTGCCGGGCTCGTCCGGTTCGACGCCCTCCACGCGCACTTCCGGCATCCGCTGGTGCGCGCGGCCATCATCGGCAAGGAGTCCGTCGCCCGCAAGCAGGCGGCCCACGCGGCGCTGGCCGAGGTGCTCACCGGCGAGCCGTACCGCCGGGTCTGGCACCGGGCGCAGTCCATCGGCGGGCAGGACGACGAGGTGGCCGACGAGATGGAGCGGGCGCACACCATCCCGTTGCGCCGCGGCTCGGTGTCCGAGGTGATCTGGGCCCTGGAACGGTCGGCCGAGCTCAGCACCGACTCGGCCACGCGGGGGCGGCGGCTGATGCTCGCCGCCGAGCACGCCTTCGGCCTCGGCCGCGCCGACCTCGTCGACCAGTTGCTGGACCGCGCGGGACGCACCTCGCTGTCCCGGCTCGATCAAGTACGGATGCAGTGGCTCCGGGAGATCTTCCACGACGGTGTGCCCGGCGACGCCGACCACGTCTTCGCGCTCTGCGAGTCGGCGCAGGAGGCGATCGACGCGGGCGACTCGGCACTCGCGCTGAACCTGCTGCAGGCGGCCGGGCTGCGCTGCTGGTGGGCGGACACCGGCCCGGCGGCGCGGGTCCGGGTCTGCGAGGTGGCCCGCCGGATCGACCGCCCGCCCGGTGACGCCCAGCTCACGGCCATCTTCAGCATCGCCGACCCGCTGGGCGAGTACCGGACGGTGGCGGAGAGCCTGGCGAGGGCGCGACTGGAGGACATCACCGACCCGGCCGCGCTCTGGCTCTACGGCATGGCCGCGGCCGCGGTAGCCGATCCGGTCCGCTCGGTCGACTTCCTGGGCCGTGCGGAGACCGTGCTGCGCCAGCAGGGCAGGCTGGGCCTGCTGTCCCAGGTGCTGACGATGAGCGTGATCGACAGCATGGAGATCGGCGATTGGGAGCATGCCTGGGCCGCCAGCGAGGAGGGGCGTCGGCTGGCGGTGGACACCGGGCAGGCGATCTGGGACGCCGGCTCGCAGGCGCTGTACGCCATGCTCCTGGCGCTGCGCGGCGACCACGAGCAGGCGCTGGCGATCGTGGACGAGACGGAGCGGTCGGCGGCGGGCAGAAGGCTCAGCAACCTGCTGGCCTGCGGGCAGCTCGCACGTGGGTTCGCCCACCTGAGCGCGGGCCGGCACGCTGACGCGTACCACGCGCTGCGGCAGCTGTTCGATCCGGACGATCCGGCCTTCCATGTGCACGAACGGTTCCACGGCGTCAGCTTCCTCGCCGAGGCGGCGGTGCGCGCGGGCCTGGCCGACGAGGCCCGCGAACTGATCGCCGACCTGGAAGCGGAGGCCGTCACCGTCCAATCGCCCATCCTGGTCAGGCAGCTCACCTATGCGCGCGCGGTGCTGGCCTCCGACGACGCGGCGGAAGAGGCCTTCCTGGCCGCGCTCGGCGCGGACCTGACCCGCTGGCCGTGGCTGCGGGCCCGGCTCGAGCTGGCCTTCGGGCAGTGGCTGCGCCGGCAGCGCCGGGTCGCCGAGGCCCGGCGCCCCCTGCACTCCGCGCAGCTCACCTTCGACCTGATCGGTGCACGAAGCTGGGCCGAGGCGACGAGGATCGAACTGCGCGCCGCCGGGGGCCGTGCCCAGTCCGCCACCAGACAGACCACCGGGCTGGCCTCACTGACGGCTCAGGAACTGCAGATCGCCAGGCTCGCCGCCGAGGGCCTGTCCAACAAGGAGATCGGCGAGCGGCTGTACCTGTCGCACCGCACGGTCGGCAGCCACCTGTACCGGATCTTCCCCAAGCTGGACGTCAGCACCCGGGCACAGCTCGCCGCGTTGCTGGGTGTGCAGGGCTCAGGCGGCTCCTGACGCGGCCCGCGTCCGGCCCGATGACCGATCCACGACCGCACCGGTACTCATCGACGCCTGATGGTGATCACACAGAGTGCGTTCTGGTCGCCCGGCGTACCGTGACGCGGTTCGGATACTCAGTCGGATGCCAGACGAGTCCCGACGCTCGCGAGCCTAGATTCGGCCCTACCACCGCCAGGCGGGAGTTCGAAGGAACGGGAGGGCCCAGTGCGCAGGCTCGAAGAGGCACACGGAGGCGACGGGCCGGGAGGCGGCCTCCCCGCCCGGCGGAACGGACGACGGAGCTGGAGTTCGCCGGCCTGCACGGGCTCCGCGCGCCGTTCCCGGGCCACTTGCCGCGGCTGCCCGCGGTCATGAACCGCCAGGTCGGGCTCGCCGACGAATCGGATGCGCTCACCCCGCAGGTCGGCGGCCCGGACGCCCTTGCCGGGGAGCTGCCGGCGGCGGGCGCTCTGGCCTGCGAGGCGGACGCGGTCGCGCACATCCCGTTCGTCGGCCGCCACAAGGAGCTGCGCGTCCTGGCGGATCTCCTCACCGGGGTCCGTGAGGGCCACAGCGGCACACTGGTACTGGTCGGCGAGCCCGGGATCGGCAAGACCAGCCTGCTCGACCAGGCCGCCGCCGGCTACCCGGACGTCCGCGCCGTCCGTATCGCCGGAGTCGAATCGGAGATGCGCCTCGCTTTCGCGGCGCTGCACCGCCTGCTGCGCCCATGGCTGCCCGGCATCGACGCTCTCCCCGCCCCGCAGCGCGACGCGTTGCACACGGCGTTCGGCCGTATGGCCGGCCCCCCGGCCGACCGCTACCTGGCGGGCATGGCCGCTCTCACCCTTCTCGCCGGCGCAGCCGAGCCTCAGCCGCTCCTCTGCGTGGTCGACGACGCGCAGTGGCTCGACCGGGAGTCGGCCGAGGCCCTGGCCTTCGTTGCGCGCCGCCTGTACGCCGAGGCCATCGGGCTGCTGTTCGCCACGCGCCGGCACGGGCAGGCCGCGTTCGACGGGCTCCCCGCCATGACGGTGTCCGGGCTGCCCGACGACGACGCCGTAAGCCTGCTGTCGAGGAGCGTCGCCGGACGCCTCGACGGCACCGTCGCCGCAAGGATCGTCACCGGCACCGGCGGTAACCCGCTGGCACTGATCGAGCTCGCCCGCGCGCTCACCCCGGAACAGCTCACCGGCCTCGCTCCGCTGCCCAAGCCTCTCCCGGTCGGCAGTCTCCTCGAGACCCACTTCCTGCGAAAGATCGAGCGACTCCCCGCGGGGACGCGATCACTGCTCCTGCTCGTCTCCGCCGCGCCGCCGGAGAACCTCCGGTTGCTCTGGCGGGCCGCCGGACATCTTGGAATCGCCGGCGATGGGGCCGATCTCGCGATATCCGCGAACATCCTGACTCCGTCCCTGGACTTCCGGCACCCGCTGATCCGCTCGGCCGTCTACCGGGGCGCCGACGCTGCGGACCGGCGGCTCGTCCACGCCGCCCTCGCGGCGGTGAGCGATCCCGTGCTCGACCCCGACCACCATGCGTGGCACCGTGCGGAGGCCACGATCGGGCTCGACGAGGAGGTGGCCGCCGAGCTGGAGAGCGCCTCCGAACGTGCGCGGGCCCGCGGAGGCCATACCGAGCAGGCCGCCTTCCTGTCCCGCGCGGCGGACCTTTCCCCCGATCCTCGCGATCAGGCCGCCCGCCTCGTCGCGGCGGCCCGCGCCCACCTCGTGCTCGGGGATCCCGCCGCCGCCGGCCGGATGCTCGACCGGGCAGAGCACGGTCTCGATCACCCCGTGCTCCGGGCCCTCGCCCGTCAGACCAGGGCGACGGCCGAGACGTACTCCGGCCGGTTCGCCGCCGCACCCGCGATCCTCCTGGAGGCGGCGAAGTCGATCGCCGGATCGGACGCCCGTCTGGCGCGGAAGATGATGTTCGAGGCGCTCCAGGCCGTCCTGCTCACCGACGGCCACATCGCCACCCTCACCCAGCAGGACCTCGCCCGCGAAGTGCTGGCGTCGCCCGCGACGCAGCCGCCGGAACCGACCTACACCGATCTGCTCCTGAACGGCTACGCCACGCGCATCGCCGTCGGCCACCGGTCCGCCGCGCCGCTGATGCGCAGCGCACTGACCGCTCTGGGCACAGACCGGCACCTCACCGAAGAAGGCCTGCCCCTCGCCGTCATCAGCATGTTCGCGGCCGATGAGGTATGGGACGACGAGGGCGGGCGCCGGGCGTGGCGGCGGCTCGAAGCCTACGACCGGACCAATGGGGCGCTGGGCGTGCTCCGGAGCACGCTCATGGTCGGAGCCACCTGGGAACTGCGGGCGGGCCGATTCCAAGCGGCCGAAGCGCTCCACGATGAGCTGGCGGAACTCTCCGAGGTCGTCGGACAGCCGCGCCCTGGGGCGATCCAGCGGATCGAGCTCCTGGCCTGGAGCGGCAGAGAGGCCGAGATACGAGCGATGGCGGCAGAAGGCATCGGCTTCGACGACCTCGCCATGAACTCCCTGGCCGTCTTGGAGAACAGCCTCGGACATTACGGCGAAGCGCTGGCCCGTGCCCTGCCCTCGTTCGAGCGCGACCGGCCCGGTCTCGCCGCCCGGTCCCTGCACGAGATCGTCGAGGCGGGCGTGCGCAGCGGCGACGACAACGCCGCGAAGGTCGCACTCGCCAGGCTGGAGGAGCGCGCCACGGCCGGCCGGACGCCGTGGGGCCTGGGCCTCCTCGCCCGCTGCAGGGCGCTGATGTCCGACGACAAGCAGGCCGAGGAGCGCTACCGCGAATCAGTGGACCTGCTCGGCCGCACCCAGATCGTGACCGAGCTCGCCCGGACCCACCTGCTGTTCGGCGAGTGGCTTCGGCGGCGCCGACGCCGCGCCGACGCCCGCGCCGAACTTCGGATCGCGTACGAGATGTTCACGACCATGGGCGCCGCGGCCTTCGCCGAACGGGCCAAGACCGAACTCCTGGCAACGGGGGAGCGGCCCCGCAGACGCGACGAGCAGACCACCTACGGCCTGACGCCGCAGGAGAAACAGGTCGCGAGCCTCGCCGCCGCCGGAGCGACCAACGACGAGATCGCGGCCCGCCTGTTCCTCAGCACCTCCACCGTCGAGTACCACCTCACCAAAGTCTTCCGGAAACTCGCCATCAGCTCGCGCCGCAAACTCGCCTCCGTCCTACGCGACGACGCCTGAATCCACGGCGGACGGTGGGCGCCGGCCTCCGGTCGAACTCGAGCCGGCCGAACAGGTCGCTGTCGTCACCGGGCGAGCAGGGGCTTCGGCGCCGCCATCGTCCGGGCACTCGTCGGCGGAGGTGCCCGCCCGTCGTCGGAGGATCTCGCGGAGTTGGTGCGAACCGGAGCGGTCGACATCGTCGAAGTCGACCTCACCGACTCCGTAGGCCGTCCCGGCTGGTCGCCGCCGCAGGTGACCGGATCGACATTCCGGTCAACGCGTCGGCGGAGCGTCCGTACACCTCGGCGGCTCCGCGACGAGATCGATCAGCAGTGGAAGGCATCGGTGGAGCTCAACCTGCCAGCTGCCGTGCGGACCACACGAAGCTCCCTGCCGGTGATGCTCGAACAAGGACACCGGGCCATCCTCAACACCGGGCTCGGTCAACGCGACCGGGACGTCACCGGCCGCCCGGTGCGCAGCGGGGGCGCGTCCATCGGGCAGTGGAACCCCGGCTCGGGTGCCGCTCGGCGCGGATTGCGGATCGTCGCCGCCGCTACGAGCCCCGCCAAGGCGCACAGGGACGCGGCGATCAGCACTGCCGTGTGGAAGCCGGCGGAGAACGAGGCCGGATGCAGGTAAGCGTCCCCGGTGATTCCGGCGGCGGCCGGGAAGACGGCGACGGCGATGAGGGAGGCGGTGCGGGCCACGTCGTTGTTGACGGCCGAGGCAGTCCCCGCGCGCTCGGCGGGCACGGCGGCCAGGACAGTGGACGTCAGCGGCGCCACGGTGATCGCCAGACCGAGACCGAAGACGGCGACGCCGGGCAGCACCTCGGAGATGTAGTCGCCGGACGGGCCGATCCAGGTGAACAGTGCGAACCCGGCGCCGATGACGATCGGGCCGACGGTCATCTGCAGGCGCGGCCCGATCCGGGCGGCGAGCGCGCCGGACCGGGCGGACAGGGCGAGCGTGATCGCGGTGACCGGCAGCAGCGAGATGCCCGCTTCGAGTGCGCTGTACCCCGACACCTGCTGCAGCTGGATGGGCAGCAGGAACAGCGCGCCGCCGAGTGCCCCGTACACGACGAAGGTGACGGCGTTCGTCGCGCTGAACGGTACGGAGCGGAACAGTCCCAGCGGAAGCATCGGCCGGCTGATCCGCCGTTCCAGCAGCAGGAACGCGACGATCAGCACCCCGCCCGCGACGATCGCGGGAACGCCGGACGCGCCCCTGATCAGCCCGTACGTCAGGCCGACGAGCCCGAGGGTGACCAGTGTGCCGCCCGCGAGGTCGATCCGGCCCGTCGCGTCCGGGGCGCGGGACTCGGGGACGTGCCGCACCGCCAGCGCGACCACCAGCGCGGCGACCGGCAGGTTGATCAGGAAGATCAGCCGCCAGGAGCCCGCCTGCACCAGCCAGCCGCCGACGAAGGGGCCGACCGCCGTGGCGACTCCGCTCAGCCCGGACCAAGCGCCGATCGCGCGGCCCCGGTCGTCGGGATGGAACGAGGCCTCCAGGATCGCCAGGCTGCCCGGGGTGAGCAGTGCGCCGCCGACGCCTTGGAGCGCCCGCGCTGCGATGAGCGCGCCCGGGTTCGGTGCGACCGCGCACAGTGCGGACGCCACCGCGAACCAGACGACGCCGATGACGAACACGCGGCGACGGCCGTAGCGGTCCCCGAGCGCGCCCGCGACCAGCAGCAGCCCGGCGAGCGTGAGGGTGTAGCCGGTGACGATCCATTGCAGGTTCGCCAGGCCGGTGCCGAAGTCACGGCCGATGGCGGGCAGCGCGATGCCCACGACGGTGGCGTCGAGCGAGGCGACCGCCGACCCGAGGACGGTGGCGGCGAGCACCCACCGTCCCCGGGCGCTGGCGTAGCGGAGGTCCATGCCGTCAGCGGGCGGCCAGGATCGTCTTGCCGGGCGCGTGCGGCAGCCGGCCGCCCTCGAAGGCGCGGCGCCCCCTGATCGCGGTGGCGGCCTTGTCCTCGCCGAGCAAGACGACCGGTGTGCGCATATGGGTCATGATCTCTTCCTGTCCGCGGAGTGATCGGATGCCACCGATGATGCACCGGGGCCCGCCACCGGGCTTGAGTCAACCGACTGCACGTACGTCTTGCGTCGGTGACCGCACTGCTGTGCAGTCGGCGGCCGAGTTGGGTGACGCAAGCCCCGGGCGTGGGCGGTCGTTCCTAGCGTCGGGGGCGACGGCACCCCACCGGTCGGAGCCCGGCCATGGCGCAGCTCGCCGCCCGCCCGCAAGGCCATCACCGACCAGTACGTCTTCGGCAGCGACGCGGCCACTGTGCTGACCACGAAGGTGACAACTCGCTGGCCGGGCCGAGCGGACGCCCGTCTTCCGCTACGAGTTCAAGATCGAGATGCTGGGCGTCCCGATATGAGCGCGCGACGGTGCACATCGCCGTGATCGGCGAGTGGCTGCGACCAGGGCCGACCAGCACGCCCAACGACTTCTGAAACAAGGCCTAGATGAGGAGGCTGCCACTGTTCCAGCCGGGGCTCTCTTCGTGCCACCTCGGGAGCCGGTGTCGGGAGCCAACGTCTTCAGGCTTCCACCGACTCACCGCGTGACGGTGCTGGACGGCGAGCGTGAGCTGATCGCGGGCAAGCGCGGCACGACGAGATTGGGCTTTGCGCTGGCGCTGAAGGCACCCGACCGGGTCACCCGGATGGTGCGGTCGGCGCTGCACATGGCCGAGGAGAACTGGTCCGCGGTGATCGCGGTCCGGCTGGATCCGCAGGTGCGGGGCCGGCTGCTGGACCTGATCGAGTTCCGCCTGGACCGGCAGGAGCAGCAGGGTGACGCCGACGACCAGGCACCGCGGTGGCCGTTCCGACTGGGCATCAGCGCGCCGGCCCTGGTGACGTTCTGGGTGGCGCGGCCGAGCACCGTGCCGGTGCTCTGCCGGCCGCGCTCGCCACCCTCGGTCTGGGGACGGGCCCTATTCGGCTTCGGCGAGGATCCTGGTGAGGGCCTCGACGGCCTGTCCGGCGTCGGGGCCTTCGGCGTGGAGGGTGACCGTGGCGCCGGCGGTGGCGCCGAGGCCGAGGACGGCGAGAATGCCGGCGGCGTTCGCGGTGCGGTCCTGGTACCGGAGGGTCACGGCGGACCGGAACCGCGCGGCGGCCTGGGCGAGCTGACCGGCGGGCCGGGCGTGCAGGTTCGCCGGGAGGACGACGTCGGCGGCGGCGATCGTCGCGGCGGGGTCAGAACTTGCTGGCATGGCGGGCCTCCTCGGCGGCGGCGACGACGGCGGGCAGGTCGGCCGTGGCCGCCAGGACGGCGGCGGCGACGGCGCCCTCGACGAAGGGCGCGTCGACCATGATCACGGCAGGGTCGGGGTGGTCGGCCAGGACGGCGCGGGCGGTGAGCACCGAGCTGCCCAGATCGGTCAGGACCGCGACCCCCGCCCCGCGGTCGGCCGCGGTGATCGCCTCGCGGACCCTCTCATAGCTCGTGCCGATCCGGCCGTCATCGGTTCCGCCGACGGGCTGGACGGGCACCGTGTCCGGCGCGACCTGGCGGACGAGGTCGGCCAGCCCGTCGGCGAGGTCGGGGCTGTGCGACACGAGTACGATCCCAACTGGTTGCTGCATGAACAGAGACTGTAGATTCCGGAACGTCGTTCAGCAATACCGAACAGCGAGTGAGTGATGATCCAATCTGTGCAACGGGCCGTGGGGATTCTGAGAGAGCTGGCGGGCGCCGGCCGGCGGCTCGGGGTCACGGAGCTGGCCGAGCGCCTGGGCGTCGCCAAGCCGACCGTGCACGCGATGCTGCGGACGCTGGAGGCCGAAGGCCTGGTGGTGCAGGACGCCGACTCCAGCCGCTACGCCCTCGGCCCGGGGCTGGTGCTGCTCGGCAACGCCTACCTGGACGGTCACGAACTGCGCACGCGCTCGCTCACCTGGGCCGACCAGCTGGCCACGCGGGCCGGGGAGGCGGTCTGGGTGGGCGTGCTGGCCGGCGACCATGTCCTGGTCGTCCACCATGCCTTCCGGCCTGAGGGAGCCGTGCAGATCCTGGAGGTGGGGGCGAGCGTCCCCTGGAGCGCCTGCGCACTGGGCAAGGCGATCGTGGCGTTCGAGTCCGAGGCGGTGGAGGCGCGGCTGCTGGGCGGCGATCTCGCGGTACTGACCGGTGCCAGCATCACCTCGCCCGAGCGGCTGGCGGAGCAGCTCGCCGACGTCCGGCAGCGGGGCTACGCGTTGGAGGAGCAGGAGGCCACGCTCGGGGACGCGGCCATCGCGGCGCCCGTCTTCGATCGGTCAGGGCAGGTCGCGGGCGCCATCGGCGTGGTGGGGCCGGTCGAGCGGCTGCTGGCCGGGCCGCGGGTCGAGGAGCTCGCCGTGGCGGTCCGGGAGACCGCCCGCAACCTGTCCCGCGATCTGGGCGCGGGCCGCGGCCAGCTCCGCCGCGCCGCGAGCTGAGCGCGCCCCCGCTGGTGCGCGCTGCCGGTGCGCACTGCCGCTGATGTGAGCCTTGACACACCCTCGCCGGACATCTAGATTCCGACCAGCGTTCACTAATGATGAACGCTGTTCGGAATCACCTGCGAGGAGGTGAGGCGCCGGGCGGCATCGCCCCCCGGCGGCGACCATGGAAGACAACAGCCGCCCGCAAAGACTGCTGGCCGAGATGCTCGGCACGGCGATGCTCGTGTTCATCGGTGTCGGCTCGGTGCCGGCCACCCTCATCGTGGGCGGCGACGCGCCGTTCACCATGGCCCAGCTCGGCATGATCTCGCTGGCCTTCGCCACCGCGGTCGTCGCCGCGGTCCACATGATCGGGCACATCTCCGGCTGCCACATCAACCCGGCGGTCACGCTCGCCCTGGCCGTGACCGGCAGGACGCCCTGGCGCGAGGTGCCCGGCTACCTCGTCGCCCAGGTGGCCGGCGCGGTACTCGGAAGCGCGGCCATCGTCGGCGTGCTCGGGGACAAGGCGATCGACGCGGGACTCGGCATCGCCCAGTACGGCAAGGACGTCGGCGCCGGCCAGGCGTTCACCGCGGAGGCCATCGGGACGTTCCTGCTCGCCCTGGTCGTGTTCGGCGCGATCGACCACCGCGCGCCCGGCGGCTTCGCCGGCGTCGCCATCGGCCTGGCGGTCTTCGCCATCATCATCCCGGTCGCGCCCGCCACCGGTGCCTCGATCAACCCCGCCCGCACGATCGGCCCGATGCTCGTCGGCGCGGCCGGCGGGACCACCGTCCACTGGGGCCAGCTCCCCGTCTACCTGGCCGCCGAGATCGTCGGCGCCGTTGTCGCCGGTTTCCTCTACACGGCCGTGCTCAACCGAACCCCTGAAGCCGCACGCGCCGGACGTCCCGCGGCCGCGCAGGCGGAGAGCGAGGCACTCACCTCATGAAGAAGTTCCTCAATAGCCCCGACACCGTCCTCGGCGACGCCCTGGCCGGAATGGCGGCGGCGCACCCCTCCCTCCGCGTCGACACCGTCAACCGCGTGATCACCAGGGCCGAGCCGGCGCGCGCGGGCAAGGTCGCGCTGATCTCCGGTGGCGGCTCGGGCCACGAGCCGCTGCACGGCGGCTTCGTCGGCACCGGGATGCTCGACGCCGCCTGCCCCGGGGAGGTCTTCACCTCCCCGGTGCCCGACCAGATGCACGCCGCGGCCAAGGCGGCCGACAGCGGCGGCGGGGTCGTCTTCGTCGTCAAGAACTACACCGGCGACGTGATGAACTTCCGGCTGGCCGCCGAACTCGCCGAGGACGACGGCATCGAGGTGCAGACCGTGCTCGTCGACGACGATGTGGCCGTGCAGGACTCGACCTGGACCGCGGGACGGCGCGGCACCGGCGCCACCCTGTTCGTCGAGAAGATCGCCGGAGCCCTCGCCGAGCGGGGCGCCGGCCTCGCCGCCGTCGGCGACATCGGCCGCCAGGTCAATGCGGCCACCCGGTCCTTCGCCGTGGCGCTCACCGCGTGCACCACCCCCGGCGCGGGCAAACCCGGCTTCGAGCTGCCCGACGACGAGATGGAAGTGGGCGTGGGCATCCACGGGGAGCCGGGCCGCAGCAGGCAGAAGCTGCAACCCGCCCGCGAGATCGTCGCGGCCGCGCTCGACGCGATCCTCGGCGACCTGCCCGCGCGCCCCGACACGCGGACCATCGTGATGGTCAACGGCCTCGGCGGCACTCCACTCATCGAGCTCTACCTGCTGTACGGCGAGGTGGCGGCCCAGCTCGCCGACCGCGGCGTGCACATCTCCCGCAACCTCGTCGGCAACTACGTCACCAGCCTCGACATGGCCGGAGCCTCCTTCACCGTCTGCCAGGCCGACGACCGCATGCTGGAACTGTGGGACGCCCCGGTGAACACCCCCGCCCTGCGCTGGGGGCCCTGAACCCGTGACCCGGTGGGGCACGCGCGCCCGCGGGCGCGCCGTGGCCCCACCCCGCAGCCCGACCGATCACACCGGTGCGGCACCGCACCGGCGCCCACAGCAAGGAATCAGCGTGGACACAACCTCCGGCGGCTTCGACAGCGCCACCGCCCTGGCCTGGGTACGCATGATCGCCGCGGCGATCGAGCGCGACGCCGACCAGCTCACCCAGCTCGACTCGGCCATCGGCGACGCCGACCACGGCGTCAACATGCAGCGCGGTTTCGCCGCCGTCATCGCCGCCCTCGACGGCCGCGACTTCACCACGCCCGGAGAGGTGCTCGTCACCGCCGGGACCACCCTGATGTCCACCGTCGGCGGTGCGGCCGGGCCGCTGTACGGCTCGGCGTTCCGCGCGGCCGGCAAGCAGCTCGCCACGACGACCGCCACGGCCGACCAGCTCCTGGACGGCCTGCGTTCGGGTGCGGAGGCCGTCCAGCGGCTGGGCGCGGCCCGTCCCGGCGACAAGACCATGATCGACGCGTATCTGCCCGCCGTGGACGCCTTCGCCAAGGCCGTCGCCGTCGGCCACACCCTGGCCGAGACCGCCGCGGCCGCTGCCGCCGCCGCCGAGGACGGGATGCGCGCCACCATCCCGATGATCGGCCGCAAGGGACGCGCCTCCTATCTGGGCCCGCGCGGCGAGGGCCACCAGGACCCCGGTGCCACCTCCCTGGCCCTGGTCTTCCGCGCCCTCGCCGAGGCGGTGCGGCCGTGACGGCGCGGGCGGCGGCGTTCACCGGTGCGGTCGCCGCGCCCGGGGCCGCCCTCGGACTCGCCCGCCGCACCGACCGGACGGCCGAGGCGCACCTGCCGCAGCGCCGCCCCGCGGGCGACCCGGTCCAGCTGGTCACCGACGCCTTCGCGGCCGTCGCGGCGGACCTGGCGCGGCTCGCACGGGAACTGCGCCACCGGGGACAGCCCGAAGCCGCCGACATCATGGAGGTCACCGGGTACATCGCCGCCGATCCCGACCTCCTCGCGGACGCCGTCCGGCACGCCTCGCACGGCACGTCGGCGGCCGCGGCGATCGAGCGGGCCGTCGGCCGGCACGCCGACGCGATCGCCGCCCTCGACGACCCGGTCCTCGCCGAACGCGCCGCCGACGTCCGGCAGGTGGGCCGGCGCGCGCTCGCCCGGCTGGACGGCCGCGCCGCGCACACCCCGGCCGGGCCCCTCGTGCTCATCGCCCGAGAGATCGGCGCCGCCGACCTGCTCGACGCGCGGACCCCGGTCGCCGCCGCCCTCTCGGTGACCGGCGGCCCGAACTCGCACGCCGCCATCATCGCCCGGTCCCTGTCGATCCCCCTCCTCGTCGGCCTCGACCCCGCCGTCCTGGACCTCCAGGACGGGGTCGAACTGCTCATCGACGGTGAGTGCGGGCTCGTACGGCCCGACCCCTCCCCGTCGGAACGCGAGGCGGTGCTGGCCAGGCTGGCACGCCTGCGCGACGAGCGGGCGGCCTACCTCTCCGAACGCGACCGGCCGGCGCGGACCGCCGACGGCCACCCGGTGACGCTGCTGGCCAACATCGCCACCCCTGCCGACGCGCGAGCGGCGCTCGAGGTCAACGCCGACGGCATCGGCCTGCTCCGCACCGAGCTGCCCTTCCTCGACGCGCCCCGGTGGCCGACCCAGACGCTGCACGCCCGCGCCCTGAAGCCGGTCCTCGCCGATCTCGCCGGACGTCCGGTGACCGTACGCACCCTCGACTTCGCCGACGACAAGCTGCCGCCCTTCCTCGCCGCCCAGAACGCCACCGAACGGCTCGGCCGGGCGATGCCGCACATGCTCGCCGCCCCCGACGCCTTCGGCGCGCAGTTGCGCGCCATCCTCACCGCCGCGCCCCCAGGCACCGGCCTCACCATCATGATCCCGATGGTCGCCGACCTCGCCGAGCTGAACGCCTGCCGGCGTCTGCTCCACCAGGCCGCCGCGGCCGTCGACGTCCCGCCGCCACCGCTCGGCATCATGGTCGAACTGCCGCAGGCCGTCGAACGCGTCCACGAACTGGCCGCGGCCGCCGCGTTCATCTCCATCGGCAGCAACGACCTCACCGGCCAGATCCTCGGCCTCGATCGCCGCGACCCCGCCGCCGGACCCGCGATGACCGCCCATCCGCGCGTGCTGACCGCGATCGCCCGCGTCGTCCAGGCCGCCCACCGCCACGGCCGCACCGTCTCGGTCTGCGGCGACGCCGCCGCCGACCCCCTGGTCATTCCGCTACTCCTCGGCCTCGGCGTCGACTCCCTGTCAGCAGCCCCCGCCGGCATCGACGAGATCCGCTACCGCATCCGCCGCCTCCGCATCGCCGACTGCGCCGAAATCGCCAGGACCGCACTGGGATACAACACCGCCGAACAGTCATGGGCCCTGGTCCGCGAACGCGCCTGGCTCTGACCCGGCCGCCCCACCATGGCTCAATCGTCCAGGTCGGAGCCGACAGGGCGGATTCGCCGAGGGGCTGATCATCCGGGATGCCTCGGTGGACTCCACCGTGGCCCGGGCGCACCAGCACGCCGCTGGTGCGCGGAAAAGGTGACCACCGCGACTTCACGCAGATCACGGCTGGCTCGCGGACCGGTGGCCTTCGGCTCGTTCCTGGAGTGGGGCCCTGGCCGCCGGGCAGTTCGACCGCGACTACGCCACTCAGCACGCTGCGATCAACGTCGGCATCGACACGGCTATGTGCGCTGACCACCAAAGTTCACCGGGTTGAGTGTCCGATACCGTCCCAGCCCTTGACCTTGACGCCGAGGTCAGGGTTTAGCGTCTCGAGCGTGGAAGAGACGAATACCCTTCATGGCCGAGCAGTGCTGGTCACCGGTGGAGGCACCGGGATCGGTCGAGCGACAGCGCGGCAGTTCGCGGCCTGGGGCGCCGAGGTTCTCATCGTCGGCCGGACTGCCGGACGCTTGGCGGAGACAGCCGGGGACCATCCGCGCATCCGGACGTTCGTTGCCGATGTCGCCGAGCCGAACGCGCCCGCCGATATCGTCGCCGCAACGCTGGAGGCGTTCGACCGCATCGATGTCCTGGTCAACAATGCGGCGATCACTCGTCCGGCTCCACTCGGTGCGATCGATCGGAAGGTCGCCCAGGAGCAGCTCGCCACGAACCTTCTGGCTCCAGTGTTCCTCGCCCAACATGCTCTGCCGCATCTGGAGGCCGGCGGCACCATCGTCAATGTCACGTCCAACCCGCCCCACTATGGCTGGCCGAACAATTCGGTCTACGGATCGACGAAGGTGGCTCTGGATTTCCTGACCCACACGTGGGCTGTCGAACTCGCGCAGCGCGGTGTTCGTGTTCTGTCCGTGGCCCCCGGGATAACGGCGACACCGGTGCTGAGCCATGCCGGTTTCTCCGACGAGCAGATCGCCGCGGCGGGCAAGGAGCTTCAGGCCCGGATCCCGCTCGGGCGTATCGCTCGACCGGAGGAGATCGCCTGGTGGATCGTGAACGCGACGCGCCCCGAGGCCGGTTACCTCACCGGTACGATCATTCGTGTCGACGGCGGGCTGAGCGCGGCTGGATGAAGATAGGGCAATGCTGATCGGAGAACTGGCGAACGAAGCAGGAACCACCATTCGCGCACTCCGGTATTACGAACAGCAGGGCTTGCTCCAGGCCCGGCGATTGCCGAACGGTTACCGGGAGTATGACGAGACGTCGATCGGCCGGGTGGGCAACATCAAACTGCTGCTCTCACTCGGTTTCACCGCCAACGACGTCCATGCCTTCCTGGCCTGTCTCGATCAGAACATCGCCGATGGTCCCCTCTGTCCCGCGAGTGCGCGGGTCATCGCCCGGAAGCTCACCGACGTCGAGGGGAAGATCGCCGCGCTGGGTGTCGTCCGCAAACGTCTCGTCGACGTACTGGCCCAAGCCGAAGGCTAGCCTCGATCTTTCACAGGCTCGGTCGGGCTGCGGAGCGACCCGACCGATCCTTGTCGCCGTAGACACCCGCAAACGTCCACGATCGGCAGATCCGTCAACACCGGGGAACGCGAACTGGTGCGGCGGGGGCGGTGGCCAGGTCGGTGCCGCACCGCCGGATCGCCTCGATCCGGTTGGGGCTTCGTCGGTCGCTGGGAGTAGGACCAGCGACTCATGTGCGCTTTTAACGGCTCTAACTAGGGTCGACCTCATGCAATCAACGGGAATCGCTCATCGCGAGGTGCCGGAGCGTAGGCGCCACACTCTGGAACGGCTCGCTGCCGAGCGGGATATGTGGGTGTCGACAGCTCACCCCGATCACGGCCCGCACCAGGTGCCGCTGTGGTTTTCGTGGGATGGGCGAGCGGTATGGATGTGCACCAGCGCAACCGCTGTGACTGTGCGTAACGTCCGCGAGGAGCCGCGTGTGCGCCTGGCCCTGCCGGACACTTTCGACGTGGTGCTTCTAGAGGGGGAGGCGGAGTGCTTCCCAGACCAGGACGTGCCCGAGGACGCTGCGAACGCGTTCGCCGGCAAGTTCGGATGGGATCCGCGCGCCGAGGACGGCCCTTTTGTATATGTACGCGTGGAGCCGAAGACAGTGCGCGCTTGGCGGGGGGAACCAGAACTGCGCGGCAGGGTCATCATGCGCGACGGGGTGTGGCTGGGGTAGCGGTCGTCCTGGTGGACGTTTTCTCCCTCAGGGTCGGACGGCCGCTCGAAGCACTCATAAGTCTGATGGGCGGATGGGTGAGGTAGTGGACCGTTCACCCGGCGGCCACCGCGATGGCCCAAGCGATGTACAGGGCGTTGACCACCAGCCGGGCGGCCACTCCCACGGGTCGTTCGAGCAGGCGGGGCCGGTCTCGGCGGGCATGCCACAGGGCGTCGAGGTGCGACGGTAGATAAGCGGTGATCAATACGGCGGAGGCCCAACCACCGGCCTGTCTACAGACGAGCAGGAGCCCGCCCACGGCGATCTCCGCGGCACCGCTCAGTGCGATGATGGCGCTGGCAACTCCGAGCCAGCACGGGACCAGCGAACGGAAGTATCCGGGAACGACGAAATGCGCGACCCCGACCACGATCAGGAAGGCGGCCAGTGCAACGGCGGCGAGAGCATGCATGCATCAACCCTCTTCCCGGCCCCGCACGCACGGCTTGAACGAAACGACCGCCTCCTCCTTGCTCCCGGGCTCACGCTCTTCAGCCAAGGCGGGCCCTTCCACGTCACCGAGCACCGGCACCCGGCCTTCAAGATCGTCTTGCCGTTCGGCGGCCAGGTGACCGTGCATCCGTCCGGCGACCGTCCGATCACCGCGCCCGGTGTGATCGTGCCGCCCCAGTACGCCCATGCCTGCTCGACCGACTCCGGCTTCGCGGCCCTGTTCATCGACCCCTGGCTACTGCCGTCCGCTCTTGCCCCCACCACGCTGGACGCCGGCACCGTCCGGCGCCTCCTTGACGCCTCGTGCATGGCCGAGGTCACCGGCCTCACCGGGCAGGGTCCGGAACTCGACCCGCGGGTGGTGCGTGCCCTCCGCGCCTGCCCCGGCGAATCCCTGGCCGCCATAGCCGCCGAAGTAGATCTCTCCGCGTCTCGGCTGCGCACACTCGTCCGGGCGGCCGTCGGCATCCCGCTCGTGCGGCTCCGCCAGTGGGCCCGCTTGAAAACCGCGGTCTTCGCCCTACCGCACGCATCGGTCGCCGCCACCGCCGCCGCCAGCGGCTTCGCCGACCAGGCCCACCTCGCCCGGACGAGCCGGACCATGCTCGGCCGCACCCCTGCCTCACTCCGCTGACGCCGCCGTAGCACGTTCACCTGCCGGGCCGCGTCGGCCCTATTCTCGGCCTCCGAGCAGATTTCGCCGACACGGCGTCGATGGCAGACCTGGCCGGCGTTGAGGTGCGCGGCCCTGGAAGCTGTGACGATCGGCATCTGTCCTGACCCCGCTCATCGAATCGCCTCGCTGCTAGGTCCGAGACGCACGCCGGGTGGCCAACACGACCTTCCCACCTTTGTCCGTGAGCTTCCCAGTCGCTGTCGTTCAACGAATCACGCCCCGCGGCCGCTGCACCGCCGCGCGACTGCGGCCGTGCCGACGGTGATCGGCCCGCCGCTACGAGGCCGAGCCGATCTTCTGCGTTCCCCGGGACTCGGCGATCAATTCAGGGTGTAGCCGCCCTTGATCAGGGGTGCGTCGGCCGCTGGAGCCATGCACCGCGAGAGTTCGCCTTCTCCGGGAAGGGGGGCTCCGCTCAGCCCGATCCGGCTGGGGCCGGCGTTCCGCCCAGCGACGTAAAAGCTGATCCCCATGCGTGTGTGTTCTTTCAGCATGTCCTCCCAGGGTCCACCGGGCGTGACCCGGTTGAGCGTGCCTGTGACGGTCGCGGTGGGTCCGCCGGTGGTGAGGCAGTCCACCTTCAGATCGCCCCAGTTGGTGAACCAGGTCCCGTCCGGCAGCTTGAACCGGTGGGAGATCCGGAAGGTCCCCCACGATCGTGTGGGCCGCCAGGCGCCGTTGGGATCGAAAGTGGCGTGCGCGTCGACGGTGACCTGGATGTCGTTGTCGGGTGCTGGGAAGTACATCCTGGCCCAACCCTTGAGGTGGGTGGCCTTGGCGCCCACGGGTGGGATGCTGCTGTGGGCGCGCTTCGCCGGGGCGGGCGCGTCGGCCGCCGCCCATCCCGTTTGGGACGCCGCGGTGATCCCGACAATGATGGTGGCGGCGAGGCCGATGGCGACGGCCGACCCCAGGGCGAATGTGCGGCGGTTCCCGTTGCTCATGTGTGCACTCCGATCGAGGACGTCATGTCTTGCTCTTCGAGCTTCTCGACCGGCGCACGACCGCGGTTCCCCCTTCCGGGGGATCATGATCACTCCTGCGGGTGAACGTGCGGCCGGAAAGCCAACGCTTACCTGGACCGTCGAGGATGCCGCGGACAGAACTTTGGATGCGCTTCGTATCAGCACCAGCGGGCTTGTGATTGGGCTCGCGGGCGGACTTGGGCGCGGCGTGGGGCCGGGCTCGCGGCCGGACTCGCCGCTGACTACTGGCAGCCCCGGTCGGAAACGAGAACCCGGATCGGCCGGGTTCGCCGGTCCAGGTCGCCGGGTGGAGCGGAGATGGGCGGCGCACAGTGCGAGGGCGGTCAGGCCGGTCAGCGCGTAATAGTTGCCGAAAGGCAGGTCGGCACCCTGCCGGGCGTACTCACCAGCCGCCTCGCGACTCGGAGATGAGCCACGACGCCCTCCGGTGTGCGGTTCACCCTCGGGCCACGGCGGAGAACTCTGCCTTCCTCGCCTGGGCGGAAAAGTCTGGACCGCTGCGCAGCGCTTCCCCATCGGGGCACGGCGGCGGGTGAGCCCGAGCGGGAGAGGTCAAGGCCGGGGCAGCATTCCGGTGACCTGGGCGAAGTCGTGGACTACGGCGTTGTCGGTGCCGGTGGGCCAGACGGGGGCGCAGATCACCGGCGGCAGGCCGGACACCGGCACGGTGACGACGTGCGGGTTGTCCGGGCGCACCGCGGCGACCGTCAGGTGGATGGCGTCTCCGGCGGCGACCAGGACGATCGCCTCCTCAAGCGAGGCGGACCTGTGCTGGTGCACCCGGCGCAGCGGGGCACCTCCGGGGGTGGCCGGCGGTATCCACAGGTCGGCGAGCCTCTGCGGCATGCCGCTCGGATACAGGATGTCTTGATTGGCCAGTTCCTCGGCGTCGACGGTGACACGCCGAGCCAGGGGGTGCCCGGCCGCCACCAGCACCGCGCGTTCCTCGCGCAGCCAGGCGGGGCCGACGGTGAACCCCATGGCCTCCACGGGGGCGGGGTCGGCGGGCAGCCAGCCGACGAAGACGTCCACCGGCCAGTCGTCCCCCCAGCGGGACGGGTCGGTGTTGGGGTGCGCGGAGCGCACCAGGGCGCAGTGCGGCTGGGCCCGCTCGAACGCCTGGATCGGCCCGTCGACGACGGAGCCGGGCAGGCTGGTCGCGACGCCGACGCGCAGCACCTCGGTGCCCGCGCCGCTGCGTGCCTCCTCCAGCGCCCGTTCCATCCGCTCGTATGCGGGGCGCAGTTCGGCGCGCAGACGTTCGCCCAGCGGCGTCAGCCGGACCCGCCTGCTCGTCCGCTCGAACAGCGAAGCGCCGACCCGGCGTTCCAGCGCGCGCACCGCCTGGCTCACGCGAGGCGTGGACACGCCCAGCCGCCGGGACGCGCGGCCGAAGTGCAACTCCCGGGCGACCTCCAGGAACGCCTCGATCTCGCGGATCTCCATGCGCCCATTGTGACGCCTGGCTTAACGACCATGGCGCGATCGGTCATTGATCACCCTCGCCCGCCCGGCCAGCCTGGAAATGCTATGGGACTCGAAGAACACATCCCCGGGGACTTCCTGCTCACGACCGTCGAGAAGGCGGCGGGGCTGGCGCGCGCGTCATCGATGTGGCCGATGACGTTCGGCCTGGCCTGCTGCGGCATGGAGCTGATGGCCGTCGGCGATCCGCGCCACGACTTCTCACGGTTCGGCATGGAACGAGCCTCGGCGACGCCGCGCCAGGCCGACCTGATGGTCGTGGCTGGACGGGTGAGCCAGAAGATGGCCCCGGTGCTGCGGCGGCTGTACGACCAGATGGCCGCCCCCAAGTGGGTCATCGCGATGGGCGTGTGCGCCTCGTCGGGCGGCATGTTCAACAACTACGCCGTCGTGCAGGGCGTCGACCACATCGTGCCGGTCGACATCTACCTGCCCGGCTGCCCGCCCCGCCCGGAAATGCTGCTCGACGCCATCGTCAAGCTGCACGACAAGGTGCGCAACACCAGACTGGGCGCACACCGCCGCACCGAGGTCGTCCAGCAGGAACGGGCCCGCCTCACGCAGCTCCCGCTGATCGACATGCGCTCCACCGCGGAGTAGGAGGCGGCCGACGCGGCGACGCGCTGGTCGGGCCGGGGGAACCCTGCGCCGGCGGGCCCCTGGGGAGGTCAGGAGCCGAGAGACCCACCGACCAGTGGTCCTCGGCGCCTTTGCCGGTCGGGCCGAAGAGCCGGCACCGACCCGGCGGCATCCCGCCGAGCACGCGCGCATCATCATCGACCCGAAGCACATCCCTGCCCGGCGTCCTTGCCATCCGGCTCGCCCGTCGCGGCCAGGTCGTCATCGGCCAGATCGATCCCGCTACGGCGGTTCGCCTCCCAGAGCCTGGGGCGGCCGCGAGTTACGGGACAGCGCGGTGGAACCAGCCGATCAGATACCGGGCCACAGCGGTCATCGTCTGCATGCGGAAGTGGACCTCGCGCGAGGTGGTCGTGCCCGGGTGCGGCCCATTGGTATGCGTCATTCACCGCAGGCCGCGGACGAGGCCGCCGCCCTCTCGCTCGGGCAGGTGGCCGTTGTCTCTGAGATAGGCGATGGCCCTGCTGCCGTCGCCCTACTGATTCTGCGTGAATCCCTTTGGTCGCCGCCGAGTGGATGATCATCGACTCCGGTATCGCGCGGATCTGCCCATTGGCCGCCTCGAAGCTCTGCTCGACGAAGTTGGCGACCGCCTAGCGGTGGTGGTTGAGCAGGCCCTGTTCGAACCGCCTGCCGACCGTCCAGATTGCTTCGACACGGTGATTTGGCAGGGAAGCAGAGCACCGCCGCCAAGAAGGCCCGCGCCGCCACGCGTCAGGGCGCCAAGTACACCGCTGCCCTCCGTGAGGCCAGCGGCCTTCACCCTTCCGCCCCACCTCGCCCCCCCTTCGACGACCAAGCGCTGGCCGAGGGTGAACGCCTGGCCGTGGAGGGCTGCGAGCGCTTGCGGCTGCGGGCGCGCTGCTGCCGGTGCGCATGGCCGACCCGACCCCGAGGTGGCTCAGGCGCGGATGCAGGCCGAGGAGGAGGGCCCCCAGTGGCGGCGGTGGGCGTCGGCGGAGGCCACCGTCGACGGGTAGTGCTGCGCGAGACCCGGTACGGGCCGAACCGCCAGATCGCTCGCGCCTACACCGCGCACCGCGGTGACTACGCCCGCGCTGACCTCGCTGAACGGTGCGCGTCGGTTCCTCCTCGGGACGTTAAGTGGTTCGCTGTGCAGTTCGGTGAGGCGTCGGTGCGGCCGGCTCTCGAAGCGCAGGAGCCTGCCGTCTCGTTCGGGTATCAGCCCCGCAAGCCATGAGGAGAGCGCGCAGATGAGCGGCGGTGCACCGTTCAGGGTGCCGGTGGAACGCCTCACCCGGGCATCAGCGAGCCTTTCAGCGTTCCGCTGTGGCTTGCGACCAGGCAGATGATCAGCCTGTCATGGGCTTCCCAACCGCTCCGCGTCGGCTGCGCGCTCCTTGCCCACAACGGTGCGCGCGGCTCCGCGGCGCCGAAGGTCATGGCCCACAGCGTCCGGCAGCCCTTCTTCGCAGTCGTGGTCTCCGCCCGCTTTCCCGGCCATTCGTCGCCGGGCACCGTGAAGACCCCCAGCACCTGGACTTCGTGGTCGGACCCGCAGCCGATGAGCTGCTCGTCTTTGTCCAGCCGCCACTTCTCGACGCATTCGCCGGCCCTGAGCCCGCCGATCTCCGTCGAGCCCGCGGACCGCGCTCGGGCGGGCCTTTGCCCATCGGCATGCTGGAACACGCAGGCCAGCCCGTGGTCGCCGGTCTCCCACGTCTCGCGGCGAGGACGCTCGAAGAGCACTTTCAGTCCGTCGCCCGGACCATCGCCCGGCAGGAAGCCGGTCCCCTTCTGGCAGGCCCTCTTCGCCTCGGCTACCAGCGCCGCATCGCCTGGGTAGCGGGAACCGGCCGCTGTCGTCACGGAGCCGATCTCGCCCTCATGAGGGCTCGCACACGGAGTCTTGCCGACGTACATGCCGGTGACTCCTTCCTCCAAGGCGGTGAAGCAGTCACCCGCACGCAGTGTGGTGACCCGCTGCCCGGCCGGTCGCGTGATTGCCGCACCGCCGTCGTTGTCGTGGACCACGACAGCGATGGCGGTGAAGGCGACGGACCATGCTGCGGACAGGGCCAGGGCGGTGATGGCCAGGCCCTTGCCCTTCTCACCGCGGCGGCCGGACTGGAGGAGGGCGATGATGGCGAACCCGATGGCGAACACCACCAGCCCGACGAGCCCCAACACCAGAGCGGCCTTCGCGCTGGTGTTCCTACGACGCGTACTTGTCGCCCCTGCGGGCGTCCCTTGCGTGGTCGACGCCGGAGCCGACGTCTGTGCACCCGCCGGCGTGACCTGCGGACTCGTGGCGACCGGCGCGTTCTCGACTCGCCCATCCGGCGCCGCCCAAGCCGGCGTCGAACCTGAAGATGGCGCCGCTGCTCCGCTGTCTCGGCCCTGGCCGACGGTCTCCGGCAGGCCGCCGTCGGTGGCAGGACGCCCGGTCTCCGCCGGAGGCCCAGCGGTCTCGTCCTGCGCGCTCAACCGGGCATCACCGAATGCGTCAATGAGCCATGCCGCGCTGCGACAAGGCAGAAGACCAAGCGCTGTCCCATCAGCCACTGGTCGTTGCGGGGGCGCGTGAATCTCTCCAGAACGTCCGGCGGATCGGTTCCGAAGACCCGAATCGCGCGTTCGGTGCAGCTGGCCATCATCTGCTTCGACGTCGGGTACGTCTCGCGGTGGAACTTGATGATCGCGTAGACCTGGACCTCGTGCTTCTCATCGCAGTCGACGATGGCCTCGTTGCCGCCGCCGTCCCATATCCTGACGCAGTCACCGGGAATCAGATCGGAGAAGTACTTCGGCTGCTTCTGCAGGATGTCGGCCATGTCCTGTGGATAGCGGAGTACGCACACCACATCATGGTCTCCGTGCTCCCAAGCCTGCCGGTCAGGGCGATCGACGTAGATCTTGAATTCGTTACCGCGCCCTTCCTCGAACAGGAGTGCGTCGCGGTTGCGGCATTGTCCAACGGCCGTCGTGGTCAGTGCCGCATCTCCCGGATACGGCGTCGGGGGCAGCGTGACTCTCGCTCCGATCTCGCCGCTGTGAGGCTGGGTGCACGACGCTTTCCTGACGAATACCCTCGTCACCCCCGCTAAGAACCCGGTGAAGCAGTCACCGGTATTCAGGGTGGAGGCCCGCGGCTCGCCCCCCTGAGCGACGGGATCGGGTGTGGCACGATCATCTTTGCCGCCGAGTACGAAGATGAGCGCCAGGGCGAGCGCGGCGAGCCAGGCGGTGGAGACGGTGAGGGCCCCGATGGCCAGGGCCTTGCCCCGCTCGTGACGGCGGCGCGTCTGGACGAGCGCGGTGACGGCGAAGGCGACGGCGAGGATGCCCAGGCCGAGGATGCCGGTGACCAGCGCGGCGATCGCCAGCCGGTTCGTCGGCGCGGGTGCCTGCGCGGCGGGTTCGGAGGACGCCCCGGCGCCCGGTGCCGGCGGCGCCGGTTCGGGACCCCGGGCGTCGTGCGCTTTCACTCTGTGCCGCGGCCTGAGGGGCCGCGCCCTCGCCGTCGGCGGCCTCGCCGCGTCCGCCGCCTGGATGAGCCCGGCGACGAGCGCGAACGGATTGGTTCGGCGGCGGCCGGGCGCGGATGGCGGGGGCGGGGAGAACCCGGCGGGAGCGACGCGAAGGCGGCGGCCTGCTCCGGTGGCGGAGGGGCGGCGGTGCCGATGTCCGAGGAGGCCCAGGCGTCCGTGGCGGACGGTTGGCCGGGGGCCTCCTGGACGTCGTCAGCGTCCGGTGGCGTTGTCACAGTGGGAAAGTACGCGATCAAGGTCACGAATCGCGCATGTCCGGCGGCCGTCGCCTAGCCGTGATCATAAGCCGCCGGCCCGCCGGCACCCGAACGCGAAACGGGCGGCCGCGCCGGAGCATGAAGGAATGCGGCCGCGGGAGGTCTGGAACCGATCGGAGTGGGGCCGCAGCGCCGATATCGTGCTCAACGTGACCTCTGCGCTCGTGCCCGTCCGGGGATGGCCGTAGCGGGCGTTCAGCTCGGCGGCCCGCGCCACGCGGCGGTCCGGTGGTGGCTCCGGCTCACTCGAACGTGGTGGTCGGTCCATCGGCTGACCCATCACCCTTCACCTTGGTGGTGGACGTCCAGCGCCGTCGATTCACCGACCGATCGCAGCGGCGCCCGCCTTCAACGCGAGCTGGTCGGCCTCCGCCTTCTCGGCCAGCTCCTTACCGACCGCCAGGCGCATGACCGCCTGGTAGATCAGGCCCGCCCGCATTGGTCGACACGCCCGACCCCAAGGCGCCCAGCCAGACGGTGCGGACACCAGTCCCGGCGAGGACGCTCACCCCGGCGGCAACGGCGCCCGGGCCGACCGCACTTGGCGGGTGTGGGCATTCGTACCGCTCCGGAGTGCGGACGAGGGCCCATGACCCGCTGGCCCCGCTGGAGCACCCTCTACAACGTCAACGTCCCCTGGGCGCCCTTGGACTGCCCTGCTCGCAGAGTTGATCGGCCTGCGCACCGCGCGACCGGCGCCCGGCGACGTGGAGTTCCTGGCCCGGAGCCCGGGCGTCCCGGGCCGGACCTCTGCCAGCATTTGGCCCGGGAGGATGCGCTTCACTGGGACCGCGGGCTTCTTGCCGGTGCGCCCGTGGCGGACGCCCGGGCGCGGCGATGACGGGGGCACAGCGGCCGTCAATGATCGCCGAGCCGCGCTCGGTGATGGTGATCCGGTCGCCGTGGCACCGCACACGGGATGGGTGTCGAAGTACGCGGCGGCGGATCCGCCGGCGGAATCGACCCCCGGATAAATGCGACCGGCCCGAGAACCGCGATCATCGAGCACCGCGGGGCTCCGCCATGCGGCGGGAGAACCGGGGCGTTTTCGGGTTCACCCTGCCGGGGATGGTGGGGCCCGTGGGGCTCGGCCTACAGATCCAAAGTCCCTTGGGGGCTTTTCGGCTGGCGCCGGGACGTGAAGTGGTCAGTTGAGGACTGGCGATAACAGCACTTGTAAGCTGGACCGGCCTTCTCGCGCCACCCCTTTGGCCGCTTCTCGCCATATTCTGGCGGCGTGGACACCCTTGCCTCTCTCGTCCTTCATGACGCCGAGCCGTGGTGGTTGACTATGGGAACGCCGCGAAACGCGCCCCAGGAGAGGCAGTGCCATGATCCAACTGGAGTTCGGTCACCCCGGCGGGCTCGGGTCGTCCCAGGGTGAGCAAATGCCGGCGAAGCGGCAGGTGATCGTCAAGATCGACACCGATCGGGCGCCCTCCGATAAAGCAGTCATCCAGAACAACACCACCAGCAACAAGGGATCGGGCGCGCACATCACCTCGTATCGGGCGCTGCGGGGGTTCATCGAATCATGGCTCATCGGACAGACGTTCCTGGAGGCATGGGAGAGAATTCATGCGATGTGGGTGTTCACCAATGATCTGGCGGACTCCTGGGCCGGCGCGCCGGGCCTTCAGTCGGATTCGAGCAAGATGCATCGGTACGCGGTGAACGGTCTGATCAAACATGTGCCTGCCAGTATCGAAGATGAATGGATAACCCGCCAGGGCATACCTTTGAAAAATGCTTATTGGGCCGAACCGATAAAGGTGGCCAGCCCGCTACTGGACAAGGAGCCGGACGACGCGACCCGGCGGGAGCTCGAAGGCAAGCTCAAGCGGGACCGGCGGATCTACATCCACAGCGCCCAGCTCGAGAAGTACAAAGCCAAGCCAACCGAGGGCTACAGCGAACCCAAGGAATGGGTGCCGAACCTCGCCTGCCACTACATCGGTGCGATGACCACGAGACTCAGTGATTGGCTGCAGGCCAGGAACCGCTTCTGGTTCACTTCGCTGAACACCGTGTCTTACCGGACCGGCGAAGCGGACGCAGCAAGGGAACTGAAGCTCCTCCTGGCGCAAATGAAGGACAGACCCGCCCTCAACAATCTGGAATACAACCAGATCGCCCAGCGGATGCTCGTCATGTTCGACTTCTTCCCGGAGAGGTTCGGCGATGACGTGACGATCGAGCATGCCAGCGCATGCGCCGCCCGGCACGTGGTCGAGTACTTCCAGTACACGCCCTTGATCCACCCGAACTGGCGAGACAGTATCTATAGCATGTTCATGGGGCAGTGGCTGCAGCGGATCGACGAGGACATCGAGAGGGAGAGGGAGAACCCCGACGGGAAGCGGAATCTGGCCGGCCTCAGAGAGCTGCTAGGATCGTCCAGGGTGATGCGCGAAAAGAGCGAATCCTACTTCAATAACTTCGCCAAGAGCATCACCTGGCCCCAGAAGTAGCGAGCTCTCTGGTTGCGGTCCAGGGCCATGACCACACGATCTCGATGTCCCCGTCGCCGGGCCCTTTCGAACCGGCGATGATCGGCACGGTGCGGCTGACTCCCATGCTCTCGGAGCCCGTGCACGAGTTGAGCTGCCAGGGCTGCCCCCGGGGGATCAGCATCGGCCCGCGGTCCGTCGCCGTCCTGGTGACGGCCCCCCACTCACGGAAGGTTCATGACACCGCGGTGGCGAAGGCGTCGTGGAGCTCGACGAGGTCGAGGTCGGCAGCGGTCATGTCCGCTTCGGCCAGGGCCTGAGCGGTCGTCTCGCGGGTGAGGACGGCGTCGAAGCTCTCGCCGTCGTAGACGGTCTCCGAACGGGCGGTCGACGACAGGACGGTCACCGCCCGATCGCGGTCTAGGCCGAAGCGGGTGATCTCATCGCCGGAGGCGACGATGGCGGCGGCGCCTTCGCCGATCGGGCAGCACCGCAGGCGGGTGAACATGCCGCTGATCTGGGGTGGGCGAGCACCTCGTCAAGCGTGCGGGGGTTGCGGCGCTGGGCGTTGGGGTTGAGCGCGCCGTTGCGGCTGTTCTTGACCGCTACGGCCGCGATCTGTCCGGGGGTGGCACCGTGGTCGTGCATGTAGCGGGAGGCCAGCAGCGCGAAATGGGCGGCGGGTGCGACGCGACCCGTCGACTGTCGCCTATTCGGTGAAGCTGTCGCCTATTTGGTGAAGTCGGCTACGACGGGGTGACACCGGAGATGCTGACTGGTGCCGGGGGGCGAGGCGTCGGCCCTGGCGGCAGCCGGCGGAAAGGCTGGCCTGTACAGGACGATCATGGCGGAGTTGTTGACTCAGCGCCCATTGGGAAGGGGCTGCGCTGGCCGGAGAACGGCCGGATGTGGCTCCTGGCTGCTGGAGCGCGGGCAGGGCTGAGAAACTGGCCTTCGCGACGTGTGGGAGGCGTGTTTGGCGGGAGCGCGGCTGATCGACACGCTGGAGCGGATCCATGAGGACTGGGGCGGGGACGGGCTGGCCAGGTTGAGGATCACGGCTGAGACCGCACCGCGCGCCGAGGCCCGCGCCGCGGGCGAGGAGGCCGAGATCCTCGTCAGCACGGGGCTGGTCGAGCTGATCGCTGCGTGGTTCACCGCGGAGGGCCCGGCCCCGGACGAACTGGCCGAGCAGGCCATGGTCCAGTCGCTGTACCTGCTGTACCTGCACGAGGTCGGGCACGTCCTGCACGGCCACCTGCGGTTCCCGCTCCCCGGTGCGTCCGGGCCCGGGCTGCGGATGGTGGACCACCCGATGGCGCTGGTCGCCGCGCGGGCGGCGTTCGAGTTCGAGGCCGACCGTTGGGCCGTGCGGCAGTTCGTCTGGGAGGCCTCCGGCGGGGACGACCTGGACGCCGAATCGCTGCTCCTCGCTGTCGTGGAGGCGGCGATGGCGGCATCGGTGATGACCGAGGTGATGGACCGGCACGTGCATGCCAGGGACGGTGCCGCCCGGCTGTGGTCCGCGCTCGGGCGGTTCGACGAGATGCAGATCCATCCGCCGCTGCTCCTGCGGCGGTTCCTGATGCTCGACAGCGCCGTGCGGCTGGTGGACGGGGAAGCGCCGCGCCGGGCCGTCGAGAAGGCGTGGGGGAGCGGCACTGCGCTCGCCCACCGGTCCGACGGTCCGATGCCGCGGCTTCTGGGGTCGGCCTTCCTGGAACTCGCCCAGGAGTATCGCGACCCCCACGCGATGGCGAACGAACTCGATGCGCGGCTCCGCCTGATCCGGGAGCTGGGCCTGGTCCCGACGACGGAAGGGGACTCCGATGCGGCTTGAACTCGTCCTGGAGGTGGCCGACGAGCCCGACGGTCTGGCCGACGTCCTGCTCGACCGGCTCGCAGCGGCGGACGTCGACGAGGTGGGGCCGGTGACGTGCGCGCTGGAGCGCAGCGGCTTCGCCGAACCGGTGACGATCATCGCGACGGCGGTCGTCGTCACCGGGGGCGGGGTCCAACTCGTCCAGGGGCTGCGGCAGCTCCTGCAGGAACTCGACGGGCTGCGCGACGACTGGGCGAAGCTGCGGCGGGTCAGGGTGCGGACCGCGGCCGGCGACCACGACGCCGCGGAGGTCACGCCCGAGGAACTGGCGGCCGGGGATGACGGCGACCCTGCGTGACCTGCTGGAGCACGCGCGGACGGCGGACCGGATGGCCGCGTTCCTCCTGTCCACCGGCCTGCCCGGCGACCTCGGTGAGGCGGCGGAGCAAGACGTGATCGCGGCCTACGAGGCCGTCCTCCAGGCCGCACCTGTCGACCCCGACCCGGACGACCGGCGCGTCCTCGGGATCGCGGCCGACCTTCTCGGGCTGTTTTACAAGAACCGCCGGCACGGTGACGAGATCGCCAACCGGCGGCAGGCGCTGCGGTACATGAACCGCGCGCTGCGATTGCTCGACCCGGACGCGCACGGGGAGGACGTCGCGGCCGTCCACGCCAACCTGGGCAACCTGTACGGGCGGCCAGTAGGCGGGCGCGACCGGATAGCGGAGCCGGACGCGCTCACCTCGATCCGCCACATCGAGACCGGGCTGGAGATCCTCACCAGGCTCGGCGTCGCAGACCGGTCGGTGGCCGACCTGCATGACAACCTCTCCGGCGCCTACGCCCGCCTGACCACGGGAGACCGCCTGGCGAACCTGCTGAAAGCGTTCGAGCACTCCCGGACGGCGAGGTCCCTCTACCCCGGCGCCGACGATGCCGTCCTGGACGAGCTGGCCTGCCTCGGCAACGCCCTCGACACCGCCCTGGAGGTGGTCCTCCTGGCACGCCGACGCATGTACGCGCCCGAAGACGGGAGCCAGGAGGCGTGGCTGGACACCGCGTTCGAGGTCGAGCAACGCACGTCCGAGCTGTTCCCCGCCACCGTTCCGAGCCCCCGCCTCCTCCGGCATCTCGACCGCATCGGCTACCAGTTCGGCCGCTGGGCCGAGGAAGTCGATCCGTTCTTCCACCTATGCGCCGCCTCCTGGTACCTCAACGCCGCGCGAGCCCACTCCTGGCTCTCCGAGCAGGGTTTCCAGCTTCCCCAGACCGGCTGCTACCTGGTCAGCCGGGGCGCCGGGCACAGCCTCGAAGCGTTGCTCCACGGCGTCCTCGAGGAGGACATCAAGGACATCCTCGACCTGGCCCTTACCACCGCCGACGCGGCCGCGGAACCCGCATACCGCGCCGAGGCGCTGTTCCTGCGCGCCCGCTACCACCTGCTGCACGTCGCCGAGTTGGACCAGGCCGTCGCCGACGCCCGCGCGGCCCTTGCGGTCCTGCCTCCCGAGTCCTGGGAGGGCGTCGCGCACGCTTTCGACGGTTTCTTCGGCAGCCTCTCCGGCCTGCACGAACAGCGTCCCGATCTCCTGCCGCCCCTCCGGGCGACGGTGCGGGAGGTGCTTCCGCGCTGGGAACACGGCACGATGGGCTGGGCGCGCCTGTCGATGTTCGCGGCGGCCCTCGACCTGTACTGCGTCCCTGACGGTGCCCCGCCGCAGGAGCACATCGCCGCCGTCCGCGCGATCCACGCCGACCTGGAGGGCTTGAGTCCCTACATTTCCCCTCTGGTCAACCGGGAGATCTGGTCGGGCATCGTCGTCTCGGCGCTCGGTCACCTGGTCGATCGCGGTATCACGGATCTTCCGGACGAGATGCGGGCCGACGCCGAGCACGCCCTGCTCATCTCGCTGGTCGTCACCCGGCCGGAGTGGCCCTCGCCCGAGCTGGCCAGCCGCATCGATCTGACGCCGTTGTCCTTGGCCCAGAAGCTGAACGCCGCCCTCGGCCTCTCCCTCGATCTCCACACCCCGCCGCCGGCCTTCGCCTTGGCGCCGTCCATACTCACCGTCGACGAGATGGCCGCGCTGGCCGCCGAACTCACCGAGACGTGGACGGCCGACGAGTGAACGAGCAGGCAGCGGGTCAGCCGTCGAGGTGGCCGACCGCGAGCAGACCGAACAGCAGAGCGCCGATCGCCACCCGGTACACCACGAACGCGGTGAAGGCGGGGCAGCCGACGTCGGCGCTCTGCCGAGAGCCGACGCTCACCGGAGAGGCAATCCCCTCGGGCGCAGGTCGAGCCCTATGCCAGCCCTCCACCGCTCTTACGGCGGAGAGTGGAAGATGATCTTGCTTAGCGTGGAATCCAGTGGTGCGGGGGCTCCGCGTTGTCGCTGGTCAGCGAGTTTCGTCGGTAGCCCGGAATCAGCCGCGCCGGTCGCCGTACTCCGCCTTGTTGACCGCCCATGCCGTTCAGACGCTTGCAGCGGATCCGGCGTTCATCCGTCTTTCCGGCCGCCCCCGGCCGACCGTTCCGGCCCCGTTCCCGCTCAACACCGTCCAACACCGTTCTATGCGTCGGGCTCGGCTTCCGGCGCGCGTCCGGTCTCGTACGAGGGCGGCCGGAATATGTCAGAAAGGGATCACGGCCCAGCGTTGTAGCTGGTTGTTCGTCAATTCGGGGTGGTCGGCGGCCCGTGAACGATCCGGTGGATGGTGGATCGACCGACGCTGTACTCGGTGGTCAGGTCGGCAAGGGAGACCTCGCCTTCGGCGTACCGGCGGCGGACGGACCGCCGCGCAGGCTCGGGCAGTTTGGGCTGCTTGCCCTTGAGCTTGCCGTTCTTCTCGGCCAGCGCCATGCCTTCGCGGGTACACGGCTCCCAGGTCGGCCTCGAACTCGGCGACCATCGCCAGGGTTTGCAGGAACAGTCGGCCGAACGGGTCGTTCCAGTCGTAGACCGATCCGCCGAGCCCGAACAGCACGCCGCGGTCGGACAGGTCGGTGAGGATCTGGTCGGCTTCGGTCATGTTGCGGGCGAACCGGTCGAACCTGATCACGGTGAACACGGTGCCCGGCCACACTGCGGTGAGGGCCTGGTCAAGGCCGCCGTCCTGGCCCACGCAGGACCGGACGCGCAGCCGCCGTTCATCGCCGAGCTGCGGCATTTCGGTGGCGCCTACGCCCGCCCGCCCGAGATCCCCAACTGCGTCGGCGGCAGGGACGCGGCGTTCTCCCTCTTCACCGGCGTGACGCCCGCCCCCGGGAACCGGGAGTCGCGCGACCGGTTCCTGGCGGACCTGCGCCCCTGGAGCACCGGTGGCACCAACATCAACTTCGCCGGTGTGGAGGACACCGACCCGGCCATCGTCCGCACCGCCTACCGGCCCGGCGACTACACCCGCCTGACCGAGCTCAAAGCCGTCTACGACCCCGGCAACGTCTTCCGGATCAACTTCAACATCCCCCCGAAAGAGGCGTCGACATGACGGCGCGGCCGTATCCGCGCGCCCTGGCCGTTCAGGTCAGCGCCGCGCTCCGACGCGGTGCGGGGCCATGCCGGTGTCCTTGACAGTGGTGCCGCCGGTCCGTACGGCACCGCATCCCAACCTGCACACGACCACGATCACGGGAGGAAGTCTTGCGAGTCGGAATCGGGCTGCCCGCCGCCGTGCCGGACACGGAACCTGCACACGACCACGATCACGGGAGGAAGTCTTGCGAGTCGGAATCGGGCTGCCCGCCGCCGTGCCGGACACGGACGCCACGGTCATCGGGCGCTGGGCCGCTGAAAGCGATGAGCGCGGCTTCGCCTCCCTGGGGGTGATCGACCGGCTGGTGTACGACAGCCTGGACCCGCTCGTCGCGCTGGCCGCCGCGGCGGTCCGAACTGAGCGCATCGAGCTGATGACCACTGTCCTCAACACCGGTTACCAGGGCAACCCCGTGCTGCTGGCCAAGCAGATCGGCTCGCTGGAGCGGCTGTGCGCCGGACGGCTGACCGTGGGCCTGGGCATGGGCGGTTGGCCCGAGGATTACGCCGCCGGCGATGTACCGGCGGCCCGGCGCGGCGCCGCGTTCGAGGCGGGCCTCGCGGCGATGCGCGCCGTGTGGCGCGGGGAGACGACCGGAGCATCCGGCCCGGTCCCCGCCCTCCCTGAAGGCCGTCCCGGACTGCTCCTGGGCCGGTCTGGTACCCGCCGGGTTCGCGCGAGCCGCCCGCCTGTCCGACGGCTGGGTGGCCCCGTCCTTCGGCCTGCGAACCCTCGAAGAGGGCGTCGAGGCCGTCCACCGGGAATGGACCCGGGCCGCACGACCCGGACGGCCGCGCATCATCGTCGAGCGCTACTTCTGCCTGGGACCCGGCGCGGCCCAGACCGCCGAAGCCTACGTGGCGCACTACTACGGCCCCGACTACCTTCCTCACATCCGGCCTGACCTGCTGACCGGCCCCGACCGGCTACGCCTGGAGATCGACCGCCTGACTGCGGCGGGCGCCGACGACCTGGTACTGCTGCCCTGCTCGGGCGATCCCCGGCAGATCGGCCTGCTCGCCGATGCCCTCGACCAGACGCGCCGGACACCGGCCAAGGAGGCGGCGCCGTGAACTCCCACGACCGGAGGGATTTGGCCGGGGCCGACCTCACCGATCTGGTCAACGTCGGCCGGGCGGTGGCCGGCTACTTCGCACGCGTCGGGATCACCCGCAGCGCACAGCTGACGGGCAGGGACCCGATCGAACTGTACGAGCAGATGTCGGCCGCCTGCGGTGAGGCCCTGGACCCGTGCCTGCTCGACACCATCATGTCCGCCGTGGACCAGGCCGAAGGGCGACCCGCCCGCCCATGGTGGCACTACCCCCCAGAACGCAAACGGCTGCTTACCCCAACCAGACCCACCACCAACGAAGACGCTTAGAACAAGGAACATGCAAACGCGACCTCATCGTCGGCCAGCCCCAGCACCTGACGGACATGCCCCGCCACCACAGGCGGGACCTCAGCCGGCTTCGGAAAATACCCCCAACCGCTGGTAGGTCGTCCTCGTGGGCCTTGACAGCGCCCTGTGGAGTTCGGGAGATCGCGCCGAAAGCAGCGTCACCGTCTCGTTGATGCAGCGCCAGTGGTGCCGGCTCGGTGTCGAGGTGAGTTCGCCCGAGGATGGTGCGAGCTGGGTGGCGTTCCTGCGTGGGCTGGTCGCCCGTGGTGCTGGACGTGACCGGGAGGACCTTCTGACCGAGCGTCATGGGCCCGGCACCGCATTTCCGGCTAACGTGATCCATCCACCGGGACGAAAGCCGCTTCCTGCCCGTGAGTCCGCAGCCGCCGGCTTCCCTTGTGGCTCCCAAGCGCCGTTCGGGGAGCCGTGGAGAGGCTCCGATTCAGCCCTCTGAACTGCATCGAACTCTGTCGGGGCGGCGGGATTCGAACCCACGGCCCCCTGGCCCCCAGCATCGTGATCTACGTCCGAGGGCTCCACCCTCGTCCAGATTGAGCTTCCGCCGGCGCCGCTCACCAAACCCACGGGAACGGCGGCAGATCCGATGTGAACCGGATGTTACGAGCGTGTGACCTTTCTCGAAGAGAAGGGTGATATGGATCACGTTGTGCCGAAAGAGGCGAGCTTGAAGAGGTGAGTTACGGGGCGTGATTGGCTATGCGAGATTTCGGCCTTGTCTCGGTGAGTTGAGTCGAGTAAGTATGGAATGTGTTGATCGCCAATGACGCGACGCTCCCGAGTGACCACGGGTCGATGGCCGACCTCACGCATCGGGGCACCCGTTCCGGGAATTGGTCTCTTCCGGGATGGGAACGTTCTAGGCGATCTCGCATCGATGTTCCTGACCGTCCGGGGTGGGCGCGCATGACCTGCCGCCCTTCAGTGACACAGCCAGGGGAATATATGCGGGTCCTTCTCGTCGAAGACGACGCCGAGTTCAGCGAGGAATTAGCCGGCCGGCTGGAAGAGCAGGGAATGGACACCGTCGCCGTCGATCAGGGGAGGGCGGCACTCGAGCACTGCGCCGAGGTGGACATCGTCCTGCTGGATCTCATGCTCCCGGACCTCGACGGGTTCGCGGTCTGCCAGCTGATCCGCAACAGCTCCACCGTGCCGATCATCATCGTCAGCGGCCGGGACGACGAGTTCGACAGGGTGCTCGGCCTGCGGATGGGCGCGGACGACTTCGTCGCCAAGCCCTACCGGGTCCGCGAGCTCACCACCCGGATCGAGGCCGTGGTCCGGCGCGCCCGCGGGGCGTGGGCGGGCGGCGATTCGGTCAAGGAACTCGGCGGGGTCCACCTCGACCTGCGGCTCCGGCGGGTGCTGGTGAACGGGGAGGAGGTCGCGCTGACCCGCAAGGAGTTCGATCTGCTGGCGTTCCTGGCCTTCGAACCCGGCCGCACGTTCACCCGCGGCCAGATCATGGAAGAGGTCTGGGGGCACGACGGCGCCGGCGACACCAGGACGCTCGGCGTGCACATGACGGGGCTGCGCAAGAAGCTCGGCGTGGCGGGTCTCATCGAGACCGTGCGCGGCGTGGGATTCCGCCTAGTCGCCTGACATGTGGTCACGGATCTTCGGGGGTCAGCTCGCGCTGACCCTGCTCGCGCTGTCGGCGGTCGTGCTGCCCGCCGGACTGCTCATCGGCCACTGGGACGTCCTCGCCACCGCCGGCGGCAGTGCGCTCGTCGCGGTCGGCGCGCTCGCCGTTCCCCTGAAGTTCTGGCTGCTCGAACCCGGCCGCGCGCTCGCGGACGCGGTCCGGGGGCTGCGGGCGGGCGACATCGAACGGCTGGCCGCGCACCGGGCGCCGCCCTGGCTGCGGGAGCTGCTCGACTGCGTCCATGACATAGCCACCGCCCAGCAGAGCAACGCGTTCTTCCTCGCGGACGTGGCGCACCAGCTGCGGACCGAGATCCAGTTGCTGCAGATCCGGCTGGAGGGCCTGGACGGTCACGTGGACGAGGCCGGCCGACGGCTGCACTCGCGTGCGCTCGCCGACACCGAGCGCCTGCACAGCACGCTGACCGAGCACCTGGAGCTGGCCAAGCTGATCGAGGTCAGGCCGCCGCTGGAGATCGAGATGTGCGAGGTGGTGGTCGAACGAGCGGGCGCCTGGTCCGACGTCGCGGACCGGCACGGCATCACGATCCGGACTCTGCTGCACGGCAGGGCCGTCATCCTCGCCCGGAGCGGGATGCTGGAGCAGCTACTGGACATCCTGCTCGACAATGCGGTCCGTCATTCGCCCCGGGCGAGCACCATCATCGTCTCGGTGCAGGTCGGCGGGCGCGACACCACCCTCCGCGTGGTGGACGAGGGTCCCGGCATGACCGCCGAGGAGCGTGAGCGCGCCACCGTGCGCGGCTGGCGCGGCGAGCGGGAGAAGGGGGAGGGCCGCGGTCTGGGCCTGTCGATCGCCGGGATGCTGGTCGGGGCGAACGGCGGCCGGTTGACCCTCGCGGAGGCCCCCGGCGGCCGGGGGGTGGACGCGCGGTGCACGTTCCCCGTCATCAATCCCGGTGCCGCGGCGGTCGTGGACGACGAGGACGACGAGGACGACAGCGTCCCCGTCAGGTGACCCCCGGGCCGGTCAGCCGGCCTTGGTGGCCTTGCCGGCCCTGGCCTCGCCGGTACGGGTGGTGGCGCGCTGGGCGAAGGCACGCTCCACGTCGGCGCCGTCGTAGTACGTGCGGCCCGCCCGGGTGCGGCGGTTCCAGCGGTGCTCGCTGGCAAGGCGGTAGACGCTTCCGGTCGGCAGCCGCCAGAGGCGGGCCACCTCGGTCGCCGTCAGCCAGGCGGCAGGGGCGGGGGAAGGCGTCGGCTCCGGGGCCTCCGCCGATTTCGCCGAGTCCGCCGGTCCCGGATGACGGTCCAGACGGCGGCTGAGCCCGAGCCATTCATGCGCGGCCCAGCGATGTTCCGCGTCGGCCGAGCACACGATCTCACCCGGGGACTCGTGCGGCCTGACCAGGGCCACCAGCTCTCCGGCGCAGCCGCTCTCCACGCAGGCGGCCCCGACCGGGACCCGGCGGCGGCCGTCCGGGCGGGCCACCCGGCGGGCGCCGCCGGTCAGCCGACCGATCTCGCGGGCGAACTCGGCGGCGGATTCGTGCCCGCACAGCCAGCCGAGATGGCGGGTCAGGAAGCAGCTCAGGCCGGCCGCCGTGCGGCGCGGGCGCGCGATGCCGCGTTCGTCCGCGACCAGGGCGCTCCATGAGCCGAGCACCGCGCGGATCGCCGCCCGGGCATCGGCGGCAGCGTCGTTGAACGGGAGCCCAGGCAGGGGTCCGCCCGAGGTGCGGCCGAGGGAGACCCGCTGTTCGGAGCCGCCGAGGAGACGGCCGCACTCCTCGTACAGCACGGGCAGCAGGGACAGGTCGTCGGCGAGCGCGCCGGCGCAGGGATCGCACAGGCGCGCGGCCCCGGCCACGGTCCGGCGGCAGTTCGGCGCCTTACAGATCGAATTCGTCACCCGCTTCACGCTAGAGAGCGCGCCAGGCCGCCGACAAGACGGCCGCGCAAGATGTTCACTAACTTCGGCCTAGAAATGCTAAGCGGCGCCTGACATAGCCCTTTCTAATCTTGTCTAGCGTTCTTCGAATCTCGCTTCATGAAAACTTAGAACGCCCCTCTCTTGTCATTTGATGGGATTCCGAAGAAGCTATCAAATACCGTCCCAACGAGTGTCTTCACCTTCCGGTCGCGCATTTCTCCGGCGGGTGGCGAGGAATCGAGGAGTCGCACGTGGACGCCGAAGTGATCGTCGTGGGCGCGGGTCCGGCGGGAATGATGCTCGCCGGTGAGCTGCGCTTGGCCGGGGTCAATGTCGTGGTCCTTGAACGGCTCGCAGAGAGAACCGGGGAATCACGCGGCCTGGGGTTCACCGCGCGCACGATGGAGGTCTTCGACCAGCGCGGACTGCTGCCGCGGTTCGGCGAGATCGAGGTCAGCAATGTGGGCCATTTCGGTGGCGTTCCGGTCGACTTCGCGGTGCTCGACGGTGCGCATCAGGCGGCCAAGACCGTCCCGCAGTCGCAGACCGAAACGGTGCTGGAGGAGTGGGTCACCGCCCTCGGCGGCGACATCCGGCGCCGCCACGCGGTGGTCTCGGTCAAGAACCTGGACGACCGGGTGGAGGTCGAGGTCGAGGGATCGGAGGGTGCCCACACTCTCACCGCGCCATACCTGGTCGGTTGTGACGGCGGGCGCAGCGCCGTCCGCAAGGCCGCCGGGTTCGACTTCCCCGGCACGGCGGCCACGATGGAGATGTATCTCGCCGACGTTCGCGGGCTCGACCTCGAACCGCGCATGATCGGCGAGACCCTGCCGGGCGGGATGGTCATGGTCGGCCCGCTGCCCGGCGGCATCACCCGCCTCATCGTCTGCGAGCGCGGCACGCCCGCCCGTCGCCGGACCGCGCCGCCGGAATTCGACGAGGTGGCCGCGGCGTGGAAGCGGCTCACCGGCGACGACATCTCGCACGCCGAGCCGGTCTGGGTGAGCGCGTTCGGCGACGCCACCCGCCAGGTCACCGAGTACCGCCGCGGCCGGGTGTTCCTGGCCGGCGACTCCGCGCACATCCATCTGCCCGCCGGAGGCCAGGGCATGAACACCGGCATCCAGGACGCGGTCAACCTCGGCTGGAAACTCGGCGCCGTCGTCAAGGGCCGGGCCCCCGCCGGGCTTCTCGACACCTACCACGAGGAACGGCACCCGGTGGGCAAGCGGCTGCTCATGAACACGCAGGCACAGGGACTGCTCTTCCTCAGCGGCCCCGAGGTGCAGCCCCTCCGCGACGTCATGCGCGAACTCATCGGCTACGACGAGGTCTCCAAGCATCTCGCCGCCATGGTCAGCGGGCTGGAGATCCACTACGACGTCGGCGGCGGCACGCATCCGCTGCTCGGCCGCCGCATGCCGAATCTCGCCCTGGACGGGGACGCCCGGATCGGCGGCAGCACCGAGGCGCTGCGCGGCGGCCGCGGGGTCCTGCTCGATCTGGCGGACAATCCCGCGCTGCGCCGTCGTGCCGCCGGATGGGCCGACCGGGTGGACATCGTGACCGCCAAGCCCCGCGGCGCCACGCCGCCCTCCTGGCCCGACGGCACCGCGGCCGTCCTCGTCCGCCCCGACGGCCATGTGGCGTGGGCGGCGCCGGGCAGTCACGCCGACCTGCCGATGGCCCTGCGGCGCTGGTTCGGCGACCCGCGGTGACGGCGGACGCGACGGCCACCCTGGACGCGGCGGACCGCCAGGTTCTCGTGGTCGGCGCGGGCCCGGTGGGCCTGCTGCTCGCCGGTGAGCTGCGGCTGGGCGGCGCGGACGTCACCGTGCTCGAACGTCTCACCGCCCCGACGACCGAGTCCCGCGCGTCCACCCTGCACGCCCGCACGATGGAGCTCTTCGACGCCAGGGGGCTCCTCGACGCGTTCGGCACGCTGCCGAACGACGCGGTGGGCCACTTCGGAGGCATTCCGCTCGACCTGACGCTGCCGACCCCCTATCCCGGCCAGTGGAAGGCGCCGCAGACCGTCACCGAGGCGGTCCTCGGTCGGTGGGCGGGCGCCCTGGGCGCCGACATCCGCCGTGCGCACGAGGTGCACGACCTCACCGTCCATCAGGACCATGTCGTCGCCGAGGTTCGCACGCCGGACGGCCCGGCCCGCTTCCGCGCCGGGTATGTCGTCGGCTGCGACGGCGAGCAGAGCACGGTCCGGAGGCTGATCGGCGCGGACTTCCCGGGCCGGGACTCCAGCCGCGAGCTGATCCGCGCGGACGTCGACGGCGTCCAGATCCCGGACCGCCGCTTCCAGCGGCTGCCGGCGGGCCTGGCCATCGCGGCCCGGCGCGGCGACGGCGTCACCCGGGTGATGGCCCACGAGTTCGGCCGCGCGGCCGTCCCGCGGCTGGGCGCTCCCACGTTCGATGAGATCACCGGCATCTGGCGGCGTGTCACCGGCGAGGACATCGGCGACGGTACGCCGCTGTGGGTGGACGCCTTCGGCGACGCGTCCCGGCAACTGGCGCGCTACCGGCACGGCCGGGTGCTGTTCGCCGGCGACGCGGCCCACGTCCAGATGCCCGCGGGCGGCCAGGCCCTCAACCTCGGCCTGCAGGACGCCTTCAACCTGGGCTGGAAGCTCGCTCTGGTCACTCGGGGCAGGGCGCCTGCCGCTCTGCTGGACGGTTACCACGACGAACGGCACGCGGTCGGCGCGCGGGTGCTGGCCGGCATCAGGGCCCAGGCGCTGCTCCTGCTCGGAGGCCCCGAGGTGGACGCGGTGCGGGCGGTGTTCGCCGAGCTGATCGACCATGAGCCGGTCCGCCGCCACCTCGCGGGCACGATCTCCGGCCTCGACATCCGCTACGGCATCCCGGACGGGACGAACCCGCGTCAGGGAAGCCGCCTCGTTTCCGCCGACCCCGCTCCGCTTCGGACGGGCCGCGGCCTGCTGCTCGACCCGTCCGGCGAGCTGCGCCGCGTCGCCGCCCGCTGGGCCGACCGGGTCAGCACGGTCACCGCCGTGGCCCCGGCGGAGGGCGGTTGCCTCGTCCGCCCGGATGGTTACGCCGCGTGGGCCGCCACCGGCACCGACGACGGCACGAGCCTCGCGGCGGCGCTCGAACGGTGGTTCGGACCTCCGACGCCCACCTTCACCCCGGAAACGCCAAGAATCCCGAGAACCCCGCGAATCCCGGAAACCCCGCGAACGACCCGGCGATCAACCCCGAAACGGAGTGCGGAGATGGACAGGTTCACCGGCAAGACGGCCCTGGTCACCGGGGCCAGCCGCGGGATCGGACGGCAGATCGCGACCCGGCTCGCGAGCGAGGGCGCGCTGGTCGCGGTGCACTACTCGGGCGGCCGGGAGGCGGCCGGCGAGGTCGTCGCCGCGATCGAGAAGGACGGCGGCCGGGCCTTCACCGTCCAGGCCGAGTTCGGCAAGCCGGGTGACGTGCACCAGCTCTTCCTCGAACTCGAACACGGCCTCAAGGAGCGCACCGGCTCGGTCGATCTGAACATCCTCGTCAACAACGCCGGCGTGATGGGCGGCACCGCCCCTGAGGAGACCACCCCCGAGAAGTTCGACGAGCTCTTCGCGGTCAACGCCAAGGCTCCGTTCTTCATCATCCAGCGCGCGGTCTCCAACCTCACCGCGGGCGGCCGCGTCATCAACATCTCGTCCGGCCTCACCCGCTTCGCCAACCCGGACGAGATCGCCTACGCGATGACCAAGGGCGCCGTGGAGCAGCTCGCGCTGCACTTCGCCAAGATCCTCGCGCCGCGCGGCATCACGATCAACAGCGTCGCACCCGGCATCACCCGCAACGACAACCCGGTCTTCGACATCCCCCAGGCCGTTGAGCAGATGGGGGCGCTGTCGGCGTTCAACCGCGTCGGCGAGCCCGCCGACGTCGCGGATGTGGTCGCGTTCCTCGCCTCCGCCGACGCCCGCTGGGTGACGGGCGCCTTCATCGACGCCACCGGCGGCACGCTGCTCGGCTGAGGCCGCCCCTCAGGCCGCCCCGGAAGCAGACACCGAAGCCGCAAAGGAGAATCCCATGAGCGTGCCCTGCAAGGTCCTGATCACGGCGGCGACCGGCAACGTCGGCCCGCACGCCGCCCGGCACCTGCTGGAGGCGGGCGTCTCGGTCCGCGCCCTGGTGGTGAAGGACGACCCGAACATCGGACGGCTGCCCGCGGGCGTGGAGCTGGTCGAGGGCGACCTCGGCGACCCCGGCTCGATCGACGCCGCGCTCGACGGGATCAAGGGCGTCTTCTGGATGTGGCCGTTCTTCACGCTCGGCACGGAGACCGCGCTGGACGTCCTCCAGAAGATCGAGAAGCAGGCGAGCAGGCTCGTCCTGGTCTCGTCGGTCGGTGTCCACATCGGCCTCGAACCGCGCGACAACAACTGCCACGCCTACCTCGAAGGGCTGATCGAGGACCACACCAGCGACCTGGAGTGGACGTTCCTGCGCACCACCGGGTTCATGGCGAACGCCCTCGGATTCGCGCCCCAGGTCCGCAACGGCGGCGTCGTCCACTTCCCGTACGGCGCGGCGGCCCGGACGTCCGTCCACGAGGGCGACCTCGCGGCGGTCGGCGTGCGGGCCCTCACCGGTGACGGCCACGCGGGGAAGCGCTACCTGGTCACCGGCCCCGAGCTCCTCACCCAGGAGGAGCAGCTGCACATCATCGGGGAGGAGATCGGCCGCGAGCTGACGTGGGAGGACGTCCACGCCGACGCCGCCCGCGAGCAGATGGTCGCCGCGGGCTGGCCGCCCGACTACGCCGACGGCGCCCTCGACTACTTCAAGCAGCTGACCGGCGAGCCCGAGGTCGGGTCGGACGTCGTACGAGAGGTCACCGGCAAGCCCGCCCGCACGTTCCGCGACTGGGCGAGGGAGCGCGCGGATGCCTTCCGCTGAGCACACCGAGGGCGCCGAGCACGTCACGTTCGAGATCTTCCGCACCGACGGTCCCGCGACGGCGGGCGCTCTGGTCGAGGCGGCCAAGGGGCTCCTCGACCCCGTCACGGCCCGGGTCCACACCGCTCTGGACGACATGGCCGTCGTGATCCGCACAGTGCGGCCGGACGCCGCGTCCAGCCACACCACGGGCAAGCTGGCCGACCACGCGGGCGTGCTCTCGACGACGACGTTCCAGGGCACCTCCGTCCCCGGGCTGACCGGCCCCGAGGCCGGGCGGGAACCGGGGATCGTGGCGGTCGCGACCCGGCACTTCGCGGGCCGCGACTCCGCCGCCGCGGTGCTGCGGCTGCTCGCGGGCAGCGGCGAGTGGAAACGCGACTTCCCCGGCTTCATCTCGGCGACGCCCTATCTCAGCCCGGACGGCCGGACGTTCGTCAACTACCCGATGTGGGTGGACGAGGCGGCCTACCGGGCGTGGATGGCCGACCCGCGGATCGCCGAAGGCCAGGAGGAGATCGCCCGCCTGGAGGTCGCGCCGCCCGAGTACCTCGTCTGCCGCGTGACATGACCGGGATCGTGCTGGACGCCGCCGGCGTCCCGATCTCGGCGCTGCTGGCGGAGCCGCCGGGCGGCGCGCCGCCTCGCGCGGTCATCGCGGCGTTGCACGGGGCGGGCCTGCGCGCCGGCTACTTCGACGGCCGGGCCGACCCGGGGCAGTCGCTGCTGCGCCTCGGCGCAAGCCTCGGATTCTCGGTGCTGGCGCTCGACCGGCCCGGCTACGGCGCCTCGGCCGAGGTTCTCCCCGACGGGCAGCCGCTCGTCGAGCAGGCGGCCACCGTGCACGCGGCGCTCGCCGACTTCGCCGCCCACCACCCGACCGGTGCGGGGATCTTTCTCCTTGGGCACTCCTACGGCGGCAAGCTCGCGCTCGTCACCGCCGCCGACGAGACCCGGGGCGGCACCCTCCTCGGGATCGACGTCTCGGGCGTCGGCCACCGGTACGCGGTGGACGAGCGCCACGTCGCCAGGTTCAAGGAACGCGAAACCTGGGCGATGCACTGGGGGCCGCTGAGCCTCTACCCGCCGGGGACCTTCCGGTCCGCCGGCCCGATCACCGCCGACGTGCCGGCCTGGGAGACCGCGGAGGCCTGGGACTGGCCGGACCGCTACCCGGACTTCGCCGCCCGCGTGCGGGTGCCGATCCGGGTCACCTTCGCCGAACACGAACGCTGGTGGCACCACGACGAGGAGTCCCTCAGGGAGCTGACCGCCGGCCTGAAGACCGCACCACTGGTCGTCGTCGACCGGCTGGCCAACGCCGGGCACAACCTCAGCCTCGGTGTGGCCGCGCGCACCTATCACCTGCGGGCCCTCGCGTTCCTCGAGGAATGCCTGGCAACACCCCGTACTGGAGGCCTGCGATGGGCGAATCAGGACACTCGGCAGCGCTGCTGAGTCCGGACTACTACCAGAACCCGTATCCCACGTTCGCGTGGCTCAGGGAGAACTCCCCGGTGCACGAGTTCCAGTTCCCGGCGGGCGACGTGCGCATGTGGATCGTGACGCGCTACGCCGACGTGCGCACCGTGCTCGGCGATTCGCGCTTCAGCTCCCAGGGCGGCACGTGGGGGAGCGAGGAGTTCAAGGCGGCCGGGCTGGTGGCCGGCGCCGGCAGCGTGCTGGAGAAGGCGGTCACGGTCGTCGACCCGCCCGACCACACCCGCCTCCGCCGCCTCGCCATGCGCGCGTTCACCCCGCGCCGCATCGAGGAGTGGCGCGGGATCGTCGCGCAGACCGTGACCGCGACCCTCGACCGCTGCCAGGAGCTCGGGCGCTTCGACGTGATGGAGGACTTCGGCGGCGTGGTGTCGGCCGGGGTGATGGGCGAGATCCTCGGCTTCCGCATCGAGCGGCACGAGGAGCTGGTCGAGACGCTGGCCAAGGTCTTCCCGTCCGATCCGGCGCTCATGGAGCACGTTCCCGAGGGCATGGCCCAGATCTGCGCCTACGCGGAGCAGCTCGTCATCGAGAAGCGCGCCGCGCCCGCGGACGACCTGGTCTCCGACCTCGTCCAGGCGGGGGAGGCGGGCGACCGGCTGTCGCGGGACGAGCTCGTCGCGATGGTCGCGGCCATGATCCTGGCGGGCAGCGACACGATCCGCGCGTTCGTCGGCAACGCCGTGCTGGCGCTGCTCGACCACCCCGACCAGGCGGCGCTGCTGCGCTCCCGGCCCGACCTCGCGCCGGGGGCCGTCGAGGAGCTACTGAGGTACGAGGGCGCGCTGAGCACCGCGCTCTTCCGGCTGGCCACCGAGGACCTGGAGCTGAACGGGACCAAGCTGCCCGCCGGAGCCCCGGTGATCGCGGCGATCCTCGCCGCCAACCGCGACCCGCGCCGGTTCGACGATCCGGACCGCCTGGACATCACCCGGACCGGCGTCCGCCACCTCGGTCTCGGCCATGGCCTGCACAACTGCCTCGGTGCGGCGCTCGCCCGCCTGGAGGGAGAGATCGCCGTCCCGGCGCTGTTCCGGAGGTTCCCGGGGCTGGAGCCCGCCCTTCCGCGGGACGAGATCCGCTACATCGACAACTGGGCGATGCGCCGCATCGAGCGGCTTCCCGTCGTCCCCACCCCGGCGCGATGAGGGCGCGGCTGCGGATCGACCGCGAGCTGTGCGTCGGCAGCGGCCTCTGCGAGGCGATGTCGCCCGAGCTCTTCACCCTCGCAGACGACGGGCTGGCCGTCCTGAACGAGCGGCGGCTCGCCGACCTCGCCCGCCTCGCGACCGCGCAGGACGTCGCCGACTGCTGTCCCAGCGGCGCGATCCTCCTCGAGCGAGACCACGACACCGACCAGGAAGGGGCAGGGCGTTGACGGAGACCGAGACCCGCGCCGCCGACACCAGCGAGGCGATCATCGCCCCGCTGTGGGAGCGCAACTACGACTGGCTGACGACCCGGATCATCCAGGGGCTACCGCTCGAACCGACCTGGCACTGTCTCGACGTGGGCGCCGGCGGCGGGTCGATGTCCTACTGGCTGGCCGAACGGGTCCCGCAGGGCTCGGTCATCGCGGTCGACACCGACACCAGCCTGCTCGACCACGGCCGGGCGCCGAACCTGATCGTCGAGGAGGCCGACATCACCGTCAAGGGGCCCGGCGAGCCGGCGTCGCTCGACTTCATCCTCATCCGGGCCGTGCTGTCGCTCGTCCCCGACGCGGACGAGCTGATCGCCCGCGCGGTGAGCTGGCTGCGGCCCGGCGGCTGGCTGCTCGCCGAGGACTTCTACTTCATGCCCGCCGCCGACAGCCCGACCGAGAACGGACGGGCCGTGGTCGGCGCGTACACCAGGGCGTTCGAGCTCGGCGGTGCCGACCCCCGGGTGGGGCGGCGCCTGCCGCACCTCCTGCCCACGGCCGGGCTGACCGACGTGGAGACGAAGGTGCGGCCGCTCGGCCCGGGCACGGGCGAGACGGAGAACGCCCTGATGCGGGCCCGGATGGAGCTCCAGGGGCAGCCGCTGATCGACAACGGTCTGCTCACCGCCGCGGAGATCAGCGAGTTCGTCGGCGCGATGGACCGGCCGGAGGGGCGGGATGTCACCACCCTGCTGTTCTCCGTGTGGGGCCGGCGGCCGAGCCGGTGAAGGAGGAGCCCGTGACCGAGAAGAGGACCCAGCCCATGCACAGCACCCTGATCGTCGCCAAGATGGCCGGTGACGACAGCGCCGACGTCGCGCGGCTCTTCGCCGAGTTCGACCGGACGGACATGCCGCACCTGATGGGAACCCGGCGCCGGCAGCTGTTCAAATACCAGGGCCTGTACTTCCACCTGCAGGACTTCGACTCCGAGAGCGGCGGCGACGCCATCGAGGAGGCCAAGGCGCACCCGCTGTTCAAGCAGATCAGCGAGGACCTCCGGCCGTTCATCACGCCGTACGACCCGAACTGGCGCACGCCGTCGGACGCCATGGCGGCCCGCTTCTACCGGTGGGATCCGCGGTGACCCGGCGCGTCGTCGTCACCGGGATCGGGGTGCTCGCCCCGGGCGGCCTGGGCGTGAAGAACTACTGGAGCCTGCTCACCGAGGGGCGCACCGCGACCCGCGGCATCACCTTCTTCGACCCTTCGCCGTTCCGCTCCCGGATCGCGGCCGAGTGCGACTTCGAGCCCGCCGCGCACGGCCTGACCTCGCAGGAGATCCGGCGGATGGACCGGGCCGCGCAGTTCGCCGTGGTCGCCACGCGGGAGGCGGTCGCCGACAGCGGGATCGAGCTCGGCGAGGAGGACCTGACCCGCACCGGCGTCACGGTCGGCAGCGCGGTCGGCGCCACCATGGGGCTCGAGGAGGAGTACCGCGTCGTCAGCGACGACGGCCGGCTCTGGAACGTCGATCCCGACTACGTCGTCCCGCACCTCTACAACTATCTGGTGCCCAGTTCGTTCGCCGCGGACGTGGCGTGGGCGGTCGGCGCCGAGGGACCCGCCGCCGTGGTGTCCACCGGCTGCACCTCCGGGCTGGACTCGGTCGGGTACGCGGCGGAGCTGGTCCGGGAGGGCACCGCCGACCTGATGATCGCCGGGGCGGCCGACGCCCCGATCTCGCCGATCACGCTCGCCTGCTTCGACGCGATCAAGGCGACCAGCCCGCGCAACGACGACCCCGAGACGGCCTCGCGGCCGTTCGACGGGACGCGCGACGGCTTCGTGCTCGGTGAGGGCGCGGCCATGTTCGTGCTGGAGGAACTGGAGAGCGCGAGGCGGCGCGGGGCCCGGATCTACGCCGAGATCGCGGGGTACGCGACGCGCTGCAACGCCTACCACATGACCGGTCTCAGGCCGGACGGCCGGGAGATGGCCGAGGCGATCGACGGTGCCTTGGCGGAGGCGCGGCTGCCCGGTGGGAGCGTGGACTACGTCAACGCGCACGGCTCGGGCACCAAGCAGAACGACCGGCACGAGACCGCCGCGTTCAAGCGCAGCCTGGGCGCCCACGCCTACCGGACCCCGGTCAGCTCGATCAAGTCGATGATCGGCCATTCGCTGGGCGCCATCGGCTCGCTGGAGATCGCCGCGTCGCTGCTGGCGATCGACCAGGACGTGGTACCGCCGACCGCCAACCTGCACACGCCCGACCCCGAGTGCGACCTGGACTACGTGCCGCTCGCAGCCCGCGAGCAGCGCACCGACGTGGTGCTGACGGTCGGCAGCGGTTTCGGCGGGTTCCAGAGCGCGATGGTGCTGGCCGATCCCGAACGGGTCGACGCGACGTGAGTGAGCCGAAGGGGCGCTGCGCGGTCGTCACGGGAATCGGTGTGACGGCGCCCAACGGTCTCGGCACGGCGGCGTTCTGGACGTCGACGCGCGCCGGCACGGGCGGGATCGCGCCCGTCAAACGGTTCGACGCGGCCGGTTACCCGGCCCGGCTCGCCGGAGAGGTGCCCGGGTTCGTCGCCGAGGACCACCTGCCGAGCCGGCTGCTCCCGCAGACCGACCACATGACCCGGCTGGCCCTGGTCGCGGCGGACTGGGCGCTCCAGGACGCCGGGGCCGTCCCGGCGGATCTGCCCGAGTACGGGATGGGGGTGGCCACGGCCGCGTCGTCGGGCGGGTTCGAGTTCGGCCAGCGCGAGCTGCAGAACCTGTGGAGCAAGGGGAGCCGGCACGTCAGCGGCTACCAGTCGTTCGCCTGGTTCTACGCCGTCAACACCGGCCAGATCTCCATCCGCAACGGCATGCGCGGCCCGTCCAGCGTCGTCGTCAGCGACCAGGCGGGCGGGCTGGACGCCGTCGCCCAGGCCAGGCGGCAGATCCGCAAGGGAACCGGGCTGATGCTCACCGGCGGCGTCGACGGCTCGGTGTGCCCGTGGGGCTGGGTGGCGCAGCTCGCCTCCGGGCGGCTGAGCCGCGGCGACGTCCCCGACCGCGCCTACCAGCCCTTCGACCGGGCGGCCCGCGGGCATGTCGCGGGCGAGGGCGGCGCGATCCTCGTCCTTGAGGACTCCGCGTCCGCCGCCGAACGGGGCGCCCCCCGCTACGGCGAGATCGCGGGCTGCGCCGCCACGTTCGACCCCAAGCCGGGCAGCGGGCGGCCACCCGGGCTGCGCCGCGCGATCGAACTGGCGCTCGCCGACGCCGGGCTGGCCCCCACCGACATCGATGTCGTCTTCGCCGACGCGGCCGCGGTGCCCGAGCTCGACCGGATCGAGGCCGCGGCGATCGGCGCGGTCTTCGGCCCGGGCGGGGTGCCGGTCACCGCGCCCAAGACGATGACCGGCCGCCTCTACTCCGGGGCGGGCCCGCTCGATCTGGCGGCCGCCCTGCTCGCGCTGCGCGACCAGGTCATCCCGCCCACGGTGAACGTGACCCCGGCCGCCGAGTACGAGCTCGACCTGGTGGCCGGCGCCGCCCGCCCGGCCCGCCTGCGGGCCGCGCTGGTGCTGGCCCGCGGCCACGGCGGCTTCAACTCCGCGATCGTGCTGCGTGCCTGATATCGGAACACACGAAAGAGGGATCGATCCATGGCTGACCAGGAGTTCACCCTGCCCGACCTCCGGCGCGTGCTGGTCCAGGCCGCCGGCGAGGTGGCCGGGCTCGACGGCGACATCCTCGATGTCGGCTTCGAGGAACTGGGCTACGACTCGCTCGCCCTGCTGGAGGCCTCCGGCCGCATCGAACGCGAGCACGGCATCCGGCTGGAGGAATCGGCACTCGTCGACGCCCGGACGCCGCGGGCGCTGCTCGCGGTCGTCAACGCCACCCTTCCCGCCGCCGGTGCGGCCTGAGCGACCCGAGGAACCGACATGCCCACCACATCGCATCCGCACGCCATCGTCACCGGGGCGACCAGCGGGATCGGCCTCGCCGTCACCCGGACCCTGGCGGCGCAGGGCCACCGGGTCTTCATCTGTGCCCGAAGCGCCGAGAACGTGACCACCGTCGCCAAACGGCTCACCGACGAGGGACTCGAGGTCGACGGGGCCGCGTGCGACGTCCGCGACGCCGCCGAGATCGCCCGGCTCGTCCGGGCGGCCGTGGACCGCTTCGGCCCGGTGGATGTGCTGGTCAACAACGTCGGCCGCAGCGGCGGCGGGGTCACCGCGGACATCTCCGACGACCTGTGGTTCGACGTCATCGACACCAACCTCAACAGCGTCTTCCGGATGACCCGCGAGGTGCTGAACGCGGGTGGCATGCGGGCCGGGGACCGCGGCCGCATCGTCAACATCGCGTCCACGGCGGGCAAGCAGGGCGTCGTGCTCGGCGCCCCGTACTCGGCGTCCAAGCACGGTGTGGTCGGGTTCACCAAGGCGCTGGGCAACGAGCTCGCCCCGACCGGCATCACGGTGAACGCGGTGTGCCCCGGCTATGTCGAGACCCCGATGGCCGAAAGGGTCCGGCAGGGCTACGCCGCCGCGTGGGACATCACGGAGGACGCTGTCATGGCGAAGTTCTCCGCCAAGATCCCGCTCGGCCGCTACTCCACCCCGGAGGAGGTGGCCGGGCTGGTCGGATACCTGGTCACCGACACCGCGGCCTCGATCACCGCCCAGGCGCTCAACGTCTGCGGCGGCCTCGGCAACTTCTAAGGGAGCAGATGATGACGACGCGCGAGGTCGAGCACGAGATCACCGTGGACGCCCCGGCGGCGGACGTCTACCGGCTCATCGCCGAGGTGGCGAACTGGCCGCGGATCTTTCCGCCGACCGTCCATGTCGCCCACCTGGAACGCGGCGACCGCGCGGAGCGAATCCAGATCTGGGCCACCGCCAACGGCGAGCCCAAGACCTGGACGTCGCGCCGCAGCCTCGATCCCGATGGGCTGTGCATCACCTTTCGCCAGGAGAAGAGCACCCCGCCGGTGGCCTCGATGGGCGGCACCTGGGTGATCGAACCCGCGGGCGAGGGCCGCAGCCGCATCCGGCTGCTGCACGACTACCGTGCGATCGACGACGATCCCGCCGGGCTGGCCTGGATCGACGAGGCGGTGGACCGCAACAGCCGGTCCGAGCTGGCCGCCCTCAAGACCAACGTCGAGGCGGCCATCGCCGCCGAGGCGGACCTGCTGCTGTCGTTCGAGGACACACTCCGGGTGGACGGTTCGGCTGAGGACGTCTACGACTTCCTGAACGAGGCGCAGCTCTGGGAGAAACGGCTGGCGCACGTGGCCAGGGTCGAGCTCACCGAGGACGAGCCCGGCGTCCAGATCCTGGAGATGGACACCCGGACCAAGGACGGCTCGACGCACACCACCAAGTCGATCCGGGTGTGCTTCCCGCATGAGCGGATCGTCTACAAGCAGATCGGGCTGCCCGCGCTGCTCAGCCTGCACACCGGCTACTGGTTGATCCGGCCGGAAGGCGACGGCGTGACCGTCACCGCCGAGCACACCGTCGTCATCGACTCGGCCAACATCGCGACGGTCCTCGGCGCCGGGGCGGGTGTCGCGGAAGCCAAGGCGTTCGTGCGGAAGGCGCTCAGCGGGAACAGCACCGCCACCCTCGGCTACGCGAAGGAGTACGCCGAGGGCGCGAGGTGACGGTGAAGCACGGAACCGAGTCCAATGCCTTGACTCAACGCCTTGACTTCAACCTCGGTTCAAGTCGCACGGTGAGGTTTGTCGCCCGAGACGGACCTTGGAGACCCCGTGTTGCTCCGGCTCTTGCAGGACACCCGCACCGCGGTGGCGGTGCTCGGCCTCGGCCTGGTCACGATCGCGCTCGCCGTGATCGCGGTCCCGAAGACCCGGCGCGCCGCCCCCCGTGCCGAGCGCGTCCAGGAGATCCACAACGACGAACCGGGCCCTGAACCCGGTGCCGGGCCCGGCCCTGAACCCGGCCTTGAACCCGGTGCCGGGCCCGGCGTGGTGCCGCCGCACGGCCTGGTCGAGCTGCGCGGCGTGGAGTTCAGGTGTTCGGGCACGGGCCTGCCCGTTCTCCAGGACATCGACCTGGTGGCCGGGCCGGGCGAGATCGTCGCGGTGACCGGCGCCGCCGGCAGCGGCAAGAGCACCCTGCTCCAGCTCATCCGGCGCCTGTTCGACGCCCGCGAGGGGCAGGTGCTCATCAACGGCGTGAACGTGCGGGACCTGGCCCCCGGCCGCCTCGCCGAGATCGTCGGCTACGTACCGCAGAAGGCCTTTCTGTTCGGCGGGACGATCGGAGCCAACCTGCGGTACGGGCGGCTCGATGCGACCGACGCCGAGCTCTGGCACGCGCTGGACATCGCGCAGGGTACGGGTTTCGTGGTGAGTCTGCTGCAGGGCCTGGAGACGGAGATCCCGGAGGGCGGCGCAGGCCTGCCCGACGGCCATCGCCAGCGGTTGGCCATCGCCCGCGCGCTGGTCCAGCGGCCGGAGATCTACCTCTTCGACGACGTGTTCGCCTCGCTCGACCACATCACCGACGCGGCCCTGCGCGCCGCGCTCGCCGCCGAGGATGCGACGGTCATCATCGCGGCCCGGCGAATCGGCACGATCCGGCATGCCGACCGGATCGTGGTGCTCGACAGGGGCCGCATCGCCGGGATCGGCACGCACGACGAACTGATGGCGGAGAACGGCGTCTACCGGCGGGCCGCGCAGTCCGAGCTCGACGAACGGCAGGCGGAGTGAGTGAACGGGGACGGCTCAGAGCGTTGCAGGAATGCCGGCCCGGAGGCTTGACCTCAACCTCAGTTCAACTTTTAGCCTCGAGATCACAGACGCATTCGAAGATCCTCCGAAAGGACCGTCATGGCCGAAAAGAAACTGCGTCTCCTTGTGATTGTCGGAAGCGTGCGGGGTGGGCGCCTGGCCCCGACCGTCGGCAATTGGTTCGCCGCGGAGACGAAGGAATTCGGTGAGTTCGAGGTCGATCTGCTCGATCTCGCGGACGTCGATCTGCCGCTGTCGATGCCGGCGTTCGGTGAGGAGCTCCCGCCCGAGGTGAAGGCCGTCCAGGAACCGCTGACAGAGCGGGTAGCCAGGGCGGACGCCTACGTCGTCGTCACACCCGAGTACAACCACAGCTACCCGGCCGCGCTCAAGAACGTGATCGACTGGCACCTCACCGAGTGGGCGGCCAAGCCGGTCGGGTTCGTCTCGTACGGCGGCGTCTCCGGTGGCCTGCGCGCCACCGAGCACCTGCGGGGGGTGTTCGCCGAGCTGCACACGGTGACCGTGCGCGAGACCGTCAGCTTCACCAACGCCTGGGAACACTGGGACCAGGAGGGCAATGGGCCCAAGGAGCCCGAGATCTGCCGCGACGCGGCCAAGAGGCTCCTGGTCCAGCTGCACTGGTGGGCGCGGGTACTCGCGGACGCCAAGGAGAAGACGCCCTACCCGGCCTGACAGCGGCCCCGCACGAGACCGACCTCACGGCCCCCGCTCGGTCTCGCCGTCCCCTGTCACAGGGGACCCAGAGGAGGCGCGACGCGCTCGCGCCTCCTCTGCGTTTCCGGGGGTCTTTCTCGTTGATTTAGGAGTGGAACCGATGAGCACCCCGACCGTCTCCCCGCTCCGGCCGCGCGCCGAATCCGGGCTGGCCGCGCGGCTCGCCCGGTCCGCCGCCGCGGTCACCGAGGGCGCGGACCTGACCACCGAGGGCGTGTTCGGCTGGATGGCCGAACGCGTCGCGACCCACGACTTCAAGGTGGACCGGATCCCCTTCGCCGAGCTCGACGGCTGGTCGTTCGACGCGGCCACCGGAGACCTGCGCCATCGCAGCGGGCGGTTCTTCTCCGTCGAAGGGCTGCGGGCCCGGGTGAACGACACGACCGGCGTCGTGCCGGACCGCGAGTGGGCGCAGCCGATCCTCAACCAGCCCGAGATCGGCATCCTCGGGCTGCTGGTCAAGGAGTTCGACGGAGTCCCGCACATCCTGCTGCAGGCCAAGATGGAGCCTGGCAACTCCAACCTGCTCCAGCTGTCGCCGACCGTGCAGGCCACGTGGAGCAACTACAACCGGGTCCACAAGGGCACCGCGGTCGGTTACCTCGAGTACTTCAACGGGCCCAAGCGTGGCCGGGTGCTCGCGGACGTGCTGCAGTCCGAGCAGGGCTCGTGGTTCTTCCGCAAGGTCAACCGCAACGTGATCGTGGAGGTGACCGGCGAGGTCCCACCGCACGAGGACTTCCGCTGGCTGACCCTTGGGCAGATCGGGGCGCTGCTGCGCCGCGACACCATCGTCTCGATGGACCTGAGGTCGGTGCTCTCCTGCCTGCCGTTCGACCGGGCCGAGGCCGGCGCTCTGCACGCCGACGCCGACGTGCTCTCCTGGTTCACCGGCGTGCGCAGCCGGTACGACGTGCGCTCCTCCTGCATGCCGCTCGCGGACGTGCCGGGCTGGGTGCGCACCGACTCGGTCATCCAGCACGAGACGGGCCGCTACTTCCGCATCGTCGGCGTCGGCGTCGAGGCGAGCAGCCGCGAGGTCGCCGGCTGGACCCAGCCGCTGCTGGAGCCCGTCGAGCCAGGGGTCATCGCGTTCCTCTCCTGCCGGATCGAGGGAGTCCCGCACGTCCTCGCGCACGCCCGATCCGAGGGTGGGTTCGCCGACTCGGTGGAGATCGGCCCCACCGTCCAGTGCACGCCGGGCCAGCACGCGGACACCGCGGACCGGCCCGCGTTCCTGGACCAGGTGCTGACGGCGGATCCGGCGCGCGTCCGCTACTCGGCGGTGCAGTCGGAGGAGGGTGGCCGGTTCCTGAACGCCGACAACCGGTACCTGGTGATCGACGTCGACGAGCCGTTCGCACCCCCGCCCAACTACCGCTGGGTCACGCACGGCCAGCTCAATCTGCTGGTCCGGCACGGTCACTACCTCAATGTCCAGGCCCGCACGCTGCTCGCGTGCCTCAACTCCATGTCCGCGTAGCGCCGATGGGGAGCCACATGTCTGAAGCCGCGGTCCGCGTGGTCGTCACCGGGATCGGGGTCATCTCGAGCATCGGGACGGGCGCGGAGGAGTTCACCCGGGGCCTGCGGGAGGGCCGCAGTGGCATTTCGCCGATCACCTCGTTCGACACCACCGGATTCGAGCATGTCAACGGCGGTGAGGTGCACGGCTTCATGCCGGCCGAGTGGATCCGCCGCACGCCGGTGGAGACGCTCGGCCGGGCCGCCCGGTTCTCCGTGGCGGCCGCCCGGATGGCGGTCGCGGACGCCGGCCTGACCGACCCGGAGCTGGCCGGCCGCCGGGCGCACATCTGCGTGGGCACCACCGACGGCGAGTCCCGTGAGCTGGACCTGCTCACCGAGTACCTTCTCGAGGCGGAGCCGCAGCGGGGGGTGCGGGGGGCCGTCCCTCCACGGGCGACACAGCTCGCGGAAGAGCCGCGGTCGTGGATCCCCAAGGCCGCGGCGGCCGTCCCTGCGGGCCGGCTGTCCGCGGCCATCGCGGCCGAGCTCGGCATGTCCGACGTGGACGCGAGCACGCTCACCACAGCGTGCTCGGCGGGGAACTACGCTATCGGCTCCGGCCTCGACGCGCTCAGGCTCGGCGAGGCCGACCTGGCCCTGTGCGGCGGTGCCGACGCCGTCTGCCGGAAGACGTTCACCGCGTTCTACCGGCTGGGCACGATCGCGCCCGACGTCTGCCGCCCGTTCGACAAGGACCGGGAGGGCATCATCACCGGCGAGGGCGGCGCCGTCCTGGTGCTGGAGACCCTGGAGTCCGCACGGCGAAGGGGAGCGAGGATCTACGCCGAGGTGCTCGGCTACGGCCTCAACTGCGACGCGTATCACCCCGTCGCGCCGGACCAGGACAGCATCGCCCGCTGCATGGAACTCGCCCTCAAGGACGCGGACGTGCGCCCCGAACAGGTCGATCTCATCTCGGCGCACGGCACCGGCACGAAGGCCAACGACGTCACCGAATGCCGCGCCGTCCACGCGGTGTTCGGCGGCCGCCCGCCACGCACGGTCTCTCTCAAGTCGATGCTCGGCCACACCATGGGCGCTGCGAGCGCGCTGGCGGCGGCGGCCTGCTCGCTCGCCCTCACGCACGGCTTCGTCCCGCCGACCATCAACCATCGCGAGACCGATCCGGAGTGCGACATCGACTGCGTCCCCAATCGCTTCGTGCCGGCGGACCTGGAGATCGTGCAGAGCAACGGGCTGGCCTTCGCGGGCAACAACTGCGTGGTGCTCTTCGGCAGATACAAGGGGCAGGGCTCATGAACGACTCGGCACGCGGCGGCGCCCTCCGGCCGGTCATCACGGCCTGGTCGGCCTTCTCCCCGTACGGGCGGGGCCGAGCGGCCTTCATCGAGGGGGTCGCAGAAGGGCGGACGGCCGTCGGTGTGCTCGACCGGGACGGCTGGGACACCCCGGACGAGCGCGCGGGGCTGGTGCCCGGCTTCGAGACGCGCGCGGTGCTCGGCAAGAAGGGCACCCGCGGCATGGACCGGCTGGCCGGGCTCGCCGTCGCCACCGTGCGCGACCTGCACGCGGAGCGGCCCGGCGACGCGACGACCGCGCTGGTGCTCGGCACGACCACGGGCAGCGCCCAGACGATGATGGACATCACCCGGACCGGGCTGACAGCGCCGCTGCCCCATCTCATCGACCCCGCCGCCATCCCGTACGGCGTCATGAACGGTGCCGCGGGCCAGTGCGCGATCTGGCACGGCTACCACGGTCCCAACGCCACGATCGCCGCCGGCAGGCCGACCGGCCTGGCGGCCCTCGGCTACGCGCGGCGGCTGCTGCGCGCCAGGCGGGCGCGGACCGTGGTGTGCGGCGCTGCCGAGGACTACAGTCACGCGCGTTCGTGGCTGGAGTCCCACGGCGAAGACGGCGTCGAGGGCACGGTGCTGGGCGAGGGCTGCGCGATGTTCGCGGTCGGCCTGCCGCCCGCGGACGGCGGCCCGGTGCTGGCCGAGGTGCTCGCGCTGGACTTCCGGATCTGCCTGGACGGGGAGTGGGGCGCCGCCGTCGACCGCTCGGTGCGGACGGTCCTGAGCCCGAGCGGCGCGGACGTCTGGGTCGCCTGTGCCTCGGGCGCCGCGGGGCCGGCCGGGAAGGCCGAGCAGGCGGCGCTCGACGAGGCCGCGCCCGCGGAGACCCGCCTCACCCCGCTGCCGGAGTTCATCGGGGAGACCCATGCCGCCTCGGCCGCGTTCCAGCTCGGCGCCGTGCTGGGCCTGGCCGAGCGGACCCCTGAGGCGGCCGGCCGGACCGCGGTGATCACCTCGGTCGATCCGCCGAGCGGCACGGTCGCCGCGGCGCTGCTGCGATTGGGGGAGCGGCGGTGACGCCGGACGTGGCGAGCCCGGTCGTGGCGGTGCCCGTGGCAGGGGAGACACGGGCGAGCGTCACCGTCGACCCGGCGGAGACCGTGTTCGCCGGGCACTACCCCGGGCAGCCGATTCTGCCGGGCGTCTGCGTCGTGGAGTACGTGCGGCTGGCCACCGCACCGCCGGGCTGGCGGCTGGCGGACATCGAGTCGAGCCGGTTCCTGCGGCCGGTGCTGCCCGCCGACCGGCTCACCATCGAGTGGACCTGGTCGGACGAGGGGCCGGACCGGCGCTGCTCGGCCACGGTCTCGACGGAACGCGGCGTCACCGCGAGGGTGAGGATCCGATTCGTGCGGGAGGACGCGACGTGATCGGCGCGGACGGGCTCAAGGGACTGCTGCCGCATCGCTATCCCATGCTGCTGGTCGATCGTGTGACCGAGGTCGTGCCCGGCGAGCGGCTGACCGCGCTCAAGGCGGTGACCTGCAACGAACCGTGGTATGCCGCGCTGCCGGACGGGGCGGGCGATCTCGCGCACGACTACCCGGCCGTCCTGCTGGTCGAGTCATGGTGCCAGGCGGCCGGTGTGCTGGCGGGCGGCGGTGGCCGCGAGGCGGGCCGAGTGCCGCTCCTGGGGGGCGTCTCGGACGTGCGGCTGGTCGGCCGGGTGCGGCCGGGCGACGTGCTGACGCACCATGTCCGGCTTATCCGGGACGTGGCCGACACGCTCATCTTCGCCGGGGCGACCACCGTGGCGGACCGGCCCGTGATGGAGGTCGGCCGGGCGACGATGGCCGTGCGCTCCATAAAGCCCATTTAGTGCAATTAACGCAATCTTAGAGCCGGCGCTCTTGTGTGCCGAGGTGTGCCGAAGAGAGTATCGAGTATCTCCCGATAAGTGTCCTTATTGGGCGAATTTCCGGAGGCCGCGTGCGCAAGATTCTGATCGCCAACCGTGGTGAGATCGCGGTTCGTATCGCTCGCGCCTGCCGCGATGCGGGTTTGGCGAGTGTCGCGGTGTACGCCGATCCCGATCTGGACGCGTTGCACGTTCGGGTCGCCGACGAGGCGTATGCGCTGGGCGGTGCGTCCGCCGCCGACAGTTACCTGGACATCGACAAGCTGCTGAAGGTCGCGGCCGAGGCGGGTACGGACGCGGTGCACCCTGGTTACGGGTTCTTGGCCGAGAACGCCGACTTCGCCGCCGCGGTCGGGGACGCGGGGTTGACCTGGATCGGGCCGCCGCCCGCCGCGATCACCGCGTTGGGCGACAAGGTCCAGGCCCGGCACATCGCGGCCAAGGTCGGCGCGCCGTTGGTGGCCGGAACCAAGGACCCCGTCTCGGGCGCGGACGAGGTCGTCGCGTTCGCCGTCGAGCACGGCCTGCCGATCGCGATCAAGGCCGTCTACGGCGGCGGCGGTCGCGGCCTGAAGGTCGGCCGTGCCCTGGAGGAGATCCCCGAACTGTACGACTCGGCGGTCCGTGAGGCGGTCGCCGCGTTCGGCCGAGGCGAATGCTTCGTCGAACGCTACCTGCACAAGCCCCGGCACGTGGAGACCCAGTGCCTGGCCGACCGGCACGGCAACGTCGTGGTCGTCTCCACCCGCGACTGCTCGCTGCAACGCCGCCACCAGAAACTGGTCGAGGAGGCTCCGGCGCCGTTCCTGACCGGCGAGCAGGTCGACCTGCTTCGCACCTCCTCCAAGGCCATCCTGCGGGAGGCCGGGTACGTCGGGGCGGGCACGTGCGAGTTCCTGGTCGGCCAGGACGGGACGATCTCGTTCCTGGAGGTCAACACCCGGCTGCAGGTCGAGCACCCGGTCACCGAAGAGGTCACCGGGATCGACCTGGTCCGCGAGATGTTCCGGATCGCCGACGGCGAACCACTCGGCTACACCGACCCCGAACCACACGGCCACTCCATCGAGTTCCGCCTCAACGCCGAAGAGCCCGGCCGCGGCTTCCTGCCCGCGGTCGGCACGCTCACCACCCTGCAACCACCGACAGGCCCGGGCGTGCGGCTGGACACCGGCTACACGCAAGGCCAGACCGTGCCCCAGGCGTTCGACTCACTGATCGCAAAACTCATCGTCACCGGAGCCGATCGCCACCAGGCCATCCAACGCGCCCGCCGCGCCCTGACGGAATTCCGCGTCGAAGGCGTGCCCACCGTGCTGCCCTTCCACCAGGCCGTCCTCAACGACCCCGCCTTCACCCCGGCCGGCGACACCCCCTTCACCGTCCACACCCGCTGGATCGAAACCGAGTTCGACAACCGGATCCTGCCGCGTGATCCGCCCGAGGCCGCTGAGGAGGTCAGGCGGGAGCGGATCACGGTGCAGGTGGCGGGCAGGCGCATCGAGGTGCTCGTCCCCGCCCTTGCCGCGGCGCCGCCCACGAACGGGAGAGCGGCGCCCGTCCGGCGGCGCGGCGCCAAGAAGGGCAGCGACCCCCGGGCGTCCGGGGACTCGTTGGTCAGCCCGATGCAGGGCACGTTCGTGAAGATCCTCGTGGTGGAGGGCGCGGCCGTCGCGGCCGGCGACACCGTCGCCGTGCTGGAGGCCATGAAGATGGAGCAGCCCCTCACCGCCCACAAGGCCGGAACGATCACCGGTCTGGCCGCCGAGGTCGGCCAGACCGTCTCCAGCGGCACGGTCATCTGCGAGATCAAGGACTGAGATGCTGAGCGGATCACTCACACTGGACGCCGTCGCGTCGCACTTTCCGGAACGGACGGTCACGGTCGAGGAACGGGCCGCGGAGCTGGGGCTCAACGCGGCGCAGACCCATCTGTTCCGCCGGATCCAGGGGCTGGACCGGATGCGGATCGACCCGGAGATGGATCTCTACGACCTGCTGCTGCCGGCCGCGCGCGAGGCCCTCGCCGCCGCCGACCCCCGGTCCGTCCGCTACCTGATCTACGTGCACGCGGCGCAGGAGATCGGGCCGTCCACGGTCGACCCCGCCCGCGAGATCCGGGACGCGCTGGGCCTTCGGGACGCCACGGCGTTCGCGCTCACCCATCAGAGCTGCGCGGGCGGCCTGAGCGCGATCGACACCGCCGGGGCGCTCCTGCAGGCCGACGGCGACCCGTCCGCCACCGCGCTGATCGTGGCGGGGGAGAAGAACTACAGCCGCGGCACCCAGGTCATCTACAACGCCTGCCTTCTCGCCGAGGGTGCGGCGGCCTGCCTGGTGTCGTGGAACGGCCCGGGCGACCCCGTCCGCTCGTTCGTCGCCCGCACGCACGGCGAGCACTCCAGGCCGCAGCGCGTGCAGGGCGCAGTGGCCAACCGCATCCCCGAGGACCGCGCCACGCTGTTCGGCTCGGTGATGAAGGAGGCGGCGGCGCGGGCAGGGTGCGATCTCGCCGACATCCAGACCGTCATCTCGACCAACTCCAACATCGTTTTCCTGGGCGACATGACGCAGTACATGGAATTCCGGCCCGGAATGGTCTTCATGGACAACGTCCCCCGATACAGCCACTGCCTCGCCGCCGACCCGTTCATCAACTACGTGACGCTGCGCGATGAGAAACGGCTTGAGCCGGGACGCCATCAGCTGTTCTGGACCGTGGGAGTCGGCATGACCCTGGCCGCCATGGTCATCACCCACGTCGGGGGTGACCGATGAGGGGCCTGCGGCTGCACGGTGCCGCCGCGATCGCCGAGGTCCCGGAACAGGCGATCCAGCTCACCCCGGCGGGACGCGAGTACTTCGGCGACCTGGTCGAGCCGTTCGGCGCCAAGGTCGACGAGGACCTCCTGCAACGCCCGGGCGGGCATGTCTCCTACACCGACCTCGTCGAACGCCTGGTCGGGGAGGCCCCGGAGACGGCGATGGACCCGGACCTCGTGCTCCTCGCGTACGGCTTGCCGGACCTCAGCCCGGCGGTGAGCGTCGCCCCGTACCTGAACCATCTGACCGGCGGGCGGGCGATCGGCTTCGCCGTGACCGAGCAGGGGCTGGGCGCCCCGTTCACCGCGCTGCGCACCGCGGCCGCGTTCGCCCGGGTCGGCCGGTGTGAGCGGTTCGTGCTGGCCGCGGTCGAGCAGGCCCGGGTGCCGAGCCGCGACCCCGTGGTCCACGACCAGCGGCTGCACGGCTCGGGCGTCCTGCTCGTCTTCGACGTGTCGCCCGGCCCGGGCGTGGTCGAGGCGGTGCCCGCGCCGGTGGAGCCCGGTGGCCTGTGGGACAAGGTGGCCGAGGCCGCGGGCACGGAGGGGCACACGCTGGTCGTGGTCGGGCCATGGGCGTCCCGGCTGGAGAAGCCCCTGGAGGTCGCCGCCGACGTTCACCCGGTCGGGCCCGGCCACTACTGCACGAGCGTCTGGCTCGCCTTGGCCGAGCACGGCGCGCGCTGGACGGCCGAGTACGACCGGCTGGTGCTCTGCGACCGTGACCCCCGGTCGGGGGACGGCCACCTGGCCGTCCTCGGGGCTTGACTTGAACCATGGTTCAACTTGCAGCGTGGGTCCATCGTCGTCGCCGGCTCCAAGGAGACCGCTCGTGTTGCTCCGGCTCTTGCGCAGGCAACTGCGCCCGTATTGGAAGCAGCTGCTGCTGCTCGTGCCGATGCAGGTGGTGTCGGGGCTCGGGATGCTCGCGCTGCCGCTGCTCAACGCCGACATCGTCGACGAGGGGCTGGTCAAGGGCGACACCGGCCGGATCGGAGAGATCGGCGGCGTGATGCTGGCGGCGGCGATCGTCCAGCTCGCCGGCACGGTGGGGGCGGTCCGGGTCGGCTCGCGGGTCGCGATGGCGGTCGGCCGGGACCTGCGGTCGGCTCTCTTCGGCCGCATCCAGGAGTTCTCCACCCGCGAGATGGGCCGGTTCGGCGCCCCCTCCCTCATCAACCGGACCACCAACGACGTCCAGCAGGTGCAGATGATGGTGCTCATGGCGCTCACCATGATGCTGAGCGCGCCGGTGGTGGCGGTCGGCGCGGCGGCACTGGCGCTGCGGTCGAGCCCGGCGCTCTCGGTCATCCTGCTGGTCGTCCTGCCGATCATGGTGCTGGCCTGCTGGGCGGCCATCGCCTGGATGCGGCCGCTGTTCCGGCGCCTCCAGGGCCATCTGGACGGCATCACCCGGATCATGCGCGAGCAGATCACCGGGATCAGGGTGGTGCGGTCGTTCGTCCGCGAGGAACCGGAGCGGCGCCGCTTCGAACGCACCAGCCGGGACGTGATGGCCGTCTCGCGCCGCCTCGGGTTCCTGATGACCTCGTTCTTCCCGATGGCGCTGCTGGTGGCCAACATGCTGAGCGTCGCGGTGCTGTGGTTCGGCGGCCGGATGGTCGACGGCGGCTCGCTGCAGGTGGGCGAGCTCACCGCCTTCATGAGCTATGTGCAGTCGATGCTGATGACGACCATGGTCGCCCTCTTCACGTTCCTGATGATGCCGCGCGCCGAGGTGTGCGCGGAGCGGATCGAGGAGGTGCTGGCCACCCGGACGAGTGTGCCGCCCGCCGTCGCGGGCGTCCGCACCACCTCGCTCACCGGCACCCTGGAGCTGCGCGGCGTGGCGTTCGGCTACCCCGGCGCCGCGAACGCGGTGCTGAGCGACATCGACCTGCTCGCCCGCCCGGGCGAGGTGATCGGGGTGACGGGCGGCACGGGAAGCGGCAAGACCACCCTGCTCCACTTGATCCCACGGCTGTTCGACGCCACGGAGGGGGCGGTCCTGGTGGACGGCGTGGACGTCCGTGACCTGGCCGCCGACCGGCTCAGCGAGATCGTCGGTTACGTGCCGCAGAAGTCGTATCTCTTCGGCGGCACCGTCGCCTCCAACCTGCGGTACGGACGGCCCGACGCGACCGACGGGGAACTGTGGCACGCGCTGGAGGTCGCCCAGGCGGCCGGCTTCGTCGCGAGCATGCCGGAAGGCCTGGAGTCGCCCATCTCCCAGGGCGGGACCAACGTGTCGGGCGGCCAGCGGCAACGACTCGCCATCGCGCGCACGCTGGTCCGCAGACCAGAGATCTATCTGTTCGACGACTCGTTCTCCGCGCTGGACGCGGCGACCGATGCCGCCCTGCGCGCCGCGCTCGCGCGGGAGACCAGCGAGGCGACCGTGCTCATCGTGGCGCAGCGCGTCGGCACGATCCGGAACGCCGACCGGATCGTGGTCCTGGAACAGGGCCGGATCGCCGGAACGGGCTCCCATGAGGAACTGGTGGCGGGCAACGCCGTCTACCGCGAGATCGTCGACTCCCAGCTCTCGGTGCGGGAGGCGGCCTGATGTCCACCACGCCGAAGCAGCCCACGCCGACGCAGCCCACGCCGAAGTCCACGCCCTCACAGGCCACCGGCTCCCGGATCCGGGTCGGGCCGGCGGCCTTCCTCGCCGGGCCCAACCTCGACCGGACCAGGGACCTGGTGGCGACGGCCCGCCGGCTGGCCGGGGTCACCCGGCCCGAGCTGCCGTTCCTGGTGGGCTCGGTCGTGCTGACGATCGCCAGCGTCGCCGCCTACCTGTTCGGGCCGCGTGTCCTCGGCCACGCCACCGACCTGGTGTTCACCAGCGTGCGCGCCCATCAGCCCCTCGACACCGGCGCGCTGGGCCGCACCCTGCTCGGGGCCGTCGTCCTGTTCGCCGGGGCCATCGGGCTGATGATCCTCCAGGCCTACCTGGTGACGATCTTCGTGCAGCGGACGATGTTCCGGCTGCGGCGACGCGTTCAGGCGAAGGTCTCGGCGCTCCCGCTGAGCCACTTCGACGGGCGGCCCACCGGCGACCTGCTCAGCCGGACGACCAACGACATCGACAACCTCGGGCAGTCGCTGCAGCAGACGCTCAGCATGATGCTCAACTCGCTGCTCCAGTTCGTCGCCGTCCTGATCATGATGTTCGTGATCTCGCCGCTGCTGGCGCTGGTGGCGATGACGACGCTGCCGTTCACCGTGCTGGCCACCAAGTGGCTGGCCAAGCGGTCCAAGCCCTGGTTCCTCGACCAGTGGGGCACCACGGGCAAGCTGAACGGGCACGTCGAGGAGATGTTCACCGGGCATGTGCTGGTCAAGTTGTTCGGTCACCAGGAGGAGTCCGCCCGGACCTTCGAGGAGTACAACCAGGGCCTGTACCGGTCGAGCGCCCGGGCGCAGTTCGTCTCCGGGCTCGGCAGGCCGGCGATGATGTTCCTCGGCAGCCTCAACTACCTGGTCGTGGCGGTGGTCGGCGCGCTGCGGGTCTCGGCGGGCGCGCTCACGCTCGGTGAGGTCCAGGCGTTCATCCAGTACTCCCAGCAACTCGGGCAGTCGGTGAACACGGCGGCGGGCATGCTCGGCCTGATCCAGTCCGGCCTGGCTTCGGCCGAGCGGGTCTTCGAGCTGCTCGACGCCGACGAGCAGCGGCCCGACCCGGCGGAGCCGCACCGGCTCGGCACGGTCCGCGGCAGGGTGGCGTTCGAGCACGTCCGCTTCGGCTACGACCCGGACAGCACGCTGATCGAGGACCTCTCGCTGACCGCCGAGCCCGGGCAGACGGTGGCGATCGTCGGGCCGACCGGCGCGGGCAAGACCACGCTGGTCAACCTGCTCATGCGGTTCTACGAGCTGTCCGGCGGCCGGATCACCCTCGACGGCATCGATCTGACCGAGCTGACCCGCGCGGACCTGCGTTCCCGGATCGGCATGGTGCTGCAGGACACCTGGCTGTTCGGCGGAACCATCGCCGACAACATCGCCTACGGGCGGGACGGTGCGACGCGGGACCAGATCATCGACGCGGCGCGTGCGACCCACGTCGACCACTTCGTGAGCACGCTGCCGGACGGGTACGACACCGTGCTCGACGACGAGGGCGAGAGCGTCAGCGCGGGTGAGCGGCAGCTCATCACCATCGCCCGCGCGTTCATCGCCGATCCCGCGATCCTGATCCTCGACGAGGCCACGAGCTCCGTGGACACCCGGACCGAACTGCTCATCCAACGCGCGATGAGCTCGTTGCGAGAGGGCCGCACCAGCTTCGTCATCGCCCATCGCCTTTCCACCATCCGCGACGCCGATCTGATCCTGGTGCTGGAATCCGGCCGGATCGTGGAAAAGGGAACGCACGAAGAGCTCGTCGCCTCCGGCGGCGCTTACACTCGTCTGTACAACAGCCAGTTTGCCGGCACGTTGACAGAGGCTTCCGATGACGGCGTCCTCAAGGTAGCCGATGGAGGTTAGCCATCACCGAGGTACCGCTACCCGCGCAGGCCAAGGAACTGACCATCGGAGAGTTGTCGCGGCGCAGTGGTGTGCCTAGCTCCACTCTCCGCTACTACGAACGCCAGAAGCTCATCTCCAGCACCCGGACGGTCGGCAACCAGCGGCGCTACACCCGCGACACCCTCCGCCGCGTGGCGTTCATCCGCGCGTCCCAGCAGGTGGGCGCGCCGCTGGAGAAGATCCGCTTCTATCTCTCGCTGCTCCCCGCAGGCCGTACTCCCACCCAGGAGGACTGGGCGCGGGCGTCGTTCTGCTACCACCAGGAATTGCAGAAGCAGATCGACTATCTGGAACGGCTGCGCGACCGGCTGGCGAGCTGTTTCGGCTGCGGCTGCCTGTCGGTCGACGCGTGCGCGCTTCTCAATCCCGGAGATCGGCTTGCGGAGGAGGGGCCGGGGGCCGTCCGGATGCGCGAGCCCTGACCTCGTAAGAAGACCCGCTCCGAGCCGTTCGATCGCCAGATCGGACGGCTCGAACGTCATGTGCGCCGCCCGCTAAGTCATTCCGTCATTCCGTCATGCGCTCGTGCCGTCATGCCCCCATTCCCTTTTGCGGCATGCACTTCGTCATGCCGTCCGATCGACAGGAAGAGTGCCACATGCGAGTCCTGTTCGTTGCCCCGTCGTCGCACGCCCACATCAACCCGATGATCCCGCTCGCCGGCGCGTTCCAGGCCGCGGGACACGAGGTGCGGCTGGCCACCCACCCCGAGATGACCGAGATCGTCAGCCGGCTCGGGGTGCCGGCGGTGCCCGCCGGCGAACGGGACTTCCCCAAGGCCAATGCCGTCGGCAGCGACGATCTCTACCATCGCATCCTCGACCTCATCGAACCCGACGTCGCCCAGGGGGCGGCCGACGGGAGCGGGCGGCCGCCCTCCAACCTCGTCATCCGGGCGCTCGACCGCTACTCCAACATCGATCCGCCCGGCGCGCAGGGCAACCTGATGACCGACGACCTGGTGGAGTTCTCCCGGAGCTGGAAGCCGGACCTGATTCTCTGGGACTCGATCTCCTTCCCGGCGGCGATCGCCGCGCGCGCCACCGGCGCGGCGCACGCCCGGGTGCTCTGGTCGATCGACGACGTGGCCTGGACCCGCCGCAAGGTGCTCGACCGGCTGCGCGGCACGGCGAAGCCCGACCCGATGGCCGAGGTCATGGCGCCGATGCTGGACCGCTTCGGGCTGGAGTTCAGCGAGGACCTTCTGCTCGGCCAGTGGACGATCGACCAGTACCCGGCGCCGCGGCTGCGGTTGCAGACCGACCAGCGCTACGTCCACACCCGCCTGGTGGCCTTCAACGGCTCGGCGGTCGTCCCCGACTGGGTGCACACCGATCCCGGGCGCCCGCGGGTCGCGGTGTCGCTGGGTGCCGGGATCCGCAGCTTCTTCCCCGACGGAACCAGCAAGGTGGGGATCGAGGAGCTCTTCGAGATCTCCGCCGACCTCGGGGTCGAGCTGGTGGCCACGCTGAACGCCAAGCAGCTGAAGGCGGTGCGGTCGGTGCCGGACAACGTCCGGGTCGTCGACTACCTCCCGCTCAACGTGCTGCTGCCGACCTGCGCGGCGCTCATCCACCACGGCGGCAGCGGGACGTTCGCCACCGCGGTGCACAACCGGTTGCCCCATCTGGTGTGGACGGAGCGCGGCCCGTACTACGACGACATCGCCAGGGCCGTCCGCCTGAGCGGCGCGGGGCTGGTCATCGACGACGCCGCGTTCGAGCGGGACATGGTGAAGAGCCAGTTCGCCCAGGTGCTGAACGACCCCGTGTTCACGCCGGGCGTCGACGAGCTCTACCGGGACCTGATGGCGATGCCGAGCCCGGCGGAGACCGTTCCGCTGCTGCAGAACCTCGCCGCGGAGCACCGGTGACGCGCGGGGACAGGTGAGCCGGATGGAGATCGTGGGCAAGGGTTTCCTCGCTCGGCATCTGCGGGCGATCGCGCACCGGCACGCCGACGTGGTCGCGCTGGCCGCGGGCGTGTCCTGGGCGGCCGACACCTCCGACACCGCGTTCGGCAGGGAGACCGCGCTGGTGAGGGACACGGCCGCCCGGTGCCGGGAGACCGGCCGCACACTGCTGTTCTTCTCCACGTCGTCGGCGGCGGTCTACGGCGCGGACCGCCCCGGGCGGGAGAGCGACCCGGCCGTTCCGCACACTCCGTACGGCGACCACAAGCTGGCGCTGGAACGGCTGCTGCGTGAATCGGGCACCGCCCATCTGGTGCTCCGGCTCTCCCACGTGGTGGGGCCGGGGCAGCCGCCGCATCAGCTACTGCCCAGCCTGACACGGCTGGTTCGCGCCGGTGGCCCCGTCCGGGTGCAGCGCCACGCCACCCGCGACCTGATCGGGGTGCGCGACGCGGTCACGCTCATCGACGCGCTGCTCTCCCGCGGTGAACGCGGCGGGACGGTCAACCTGGCCTCCGGCCACGCCGTTCCGGTCGGGGACATCGTCGACCACCTCGAACGGCGGATCGGGGTCGCCGCGCGCCGCGAGTACATCGCCGGCGGGGCGGCCCACCTGGTCAGCGTCGAGCGGCTGCGCGCGCTGCTGCCCGGCCAGGTGGCGGCCCTCGGCTTCGACGCCGGCTACCACCGCAGGGTGATCGACTCCTTCCTGGCGGAGAGGCAGCCCGCATGAGGCCGCTGCGCATCGGGCTCATGGGCTGTGCGGACATCGCCCGGCGCCGCGTGCTGCCTGCGATCGCGGCCGCGCCCGACGCCGAGCTGGTCGCGGTCGCCGGCCGGGACGCCGCCCGGGCCGCCGACACGGCGCGGCGGTTCGGCGGCCGCCCCGTCCACGGGTACGAGGCGCTGCTGGAACTGGCCGACGTCGAGGCGATTTATGTCCCGCTGCCGCCGGCGCTGCACGCGCGGTGGGTCGAGGCCGCGCTGCGGGCCGGCCGGCCCGTGCTGGCGGAGAAACCGCTGACCACCAGTGCGGCCGAGACCGGGCGGCTGCTCGCGCTGGCCGCCGAACGGGGCCTGGTCCTGATGGAGAACGTGATGTTCGTCCATCACGGGCAGCACGCCGTGGTCCAGAAGCTGGTGGCGGAGGGACGGATCGGTGAGCCGCGCTCGTTCCACGCGGCTTTCGCGATTCCGCGGCGGCCCGACGGTGACATCCGCCACCGGGCGGACCTCGGCGGCGGCGCGCTGTGGGACACGGGCCTGTATCCGGTCCGCGCCGCCCTGCATCTCCTCGGGCCGGACCTGACGGTCGCGGGTGCCACCGCGGAACGCGGGCCCGGCCGGGAGGTGGACACCTGGGGCACGGCGCTGCTGCGCTCGTCGGGGGGCGTCGCCGCACATCTCACCTTCGGGCTCGACAACGCCTACACCTCGGGGTACGCGCTGTGGGGCAGCGAGGGGAAGATCATCGTGGACCGGGCCTTCACCCCGCCCGCCGACCATCGCCCGGCGCTGCTGCTGGAGCGCCCGTCCGGTACCGAAGAGCTGGTCCTCGAACCGGACGACCAGGTCGCGCGCACCGTGGCCGCCTTCGTCGCCGCCGTCCGGAACGGATCGCTCGCCCCGGGCGCGGCCGACTGCCTGCGGCAGGCCGAGCTGCTGGACGACATCCGTACGACCAGGGGAGTCTCATGTCCGCGATAGATCGCCGCGTAGTGGTCACCGGGATCGGGGTGATCTCCAGCATCGGCGTGGGGCCGAAGGAGTTCGCCGCCGGACTGCGGGAGGGACGCAGCGGCGCCGCACCGATCACCGCCTTCGACACGACCGGGTTCGAGCACGTCAACGCCTGCGAGGTGACGGACTTCGAGCCCGCGGAGTGGCTGCGCCGTACCCCGGCGGACGGACCCGGCAGGGCCGCCCGGTTCGCTGCCACCGCCGCCCGCATGGCGGTGACCGACGCGGGGCTGGACGAGGACGCCCTGCGGGACCGGCGCGGTCTGATCTCCATCGGCACCACCGACGGCGGCTCCCGCGAGATCGACGAGCTCACCGAGGCCGAGGTCGCGGCGGGCCCCGAGGCGTGGGACCCAGAGATCGTCGGGAGCATCCCGGCGGCCCGGCTGGCGGCGGCGGTGGCCCTGGAACTGGACCTGCCCGACGCGGACGCGACGACCTTCGCCACGGCCTGCTCGGCGGGGAACTACGCGCTCGGCAACGGGCTGGACGCCATCCGGCTCGGCGAGACCGACTACGCGTTGTGCGGAGGCGCCGACGCCGTCTGCCGCAAGACCTTCACCGCGTTCTATCGGCTCGGCACCATCAGCCCGGACGTCTGCCGCCCGTTCGACCGGAACCGGCAGGGCATCCTCACCGGCGAGGGGGCGGCGGTGCTCCTGCTGGAGAGCCTCGAGTCCGCCCAGGCCCGCGGCGCCCGGATCTACGCGGAGGTGCTGGGGTACGGGCTGAACTGCGACGCCTTCCATCCGGTGGCGCCGGACCAGGAAAGCATCGCCCGCTGCATGCGCGCCGCGCTCGCCGACGCGGGCGTCCGCGCCGCGGACGTGGATCTCATCTCCGCGCACGGCACCGGCACCAAGGCCAACGACGTCACCGAGTGCCGGGCGATCAACGACGTGTTCGAGCGCCGGCCGCCGCGGACCGTCTCCCTGAAGTCCATGCTCGGACACACCATGGGCGCGGCGAGCGCGATCGCCGCGGCGGCCTGCTGCCTGGCCATCACGGGCGGTTTCATCCCGCCCACCATCCATCACGAGGAGACCGATCCGGACTGCGAGATCGACTGCGTGCCCAACCGGTCGGCCCCCGCGGACCTGCGGGTCGTCCAGAGCAACGGGCTCGCCTTCGGCGGCAACAACGCCGTGGTGATCTTCGGCGCCCACGGAGGGAGGGCCGCATGACGGGAACTTCGCCCCGGAAGATCGTGACGCCGGTGATCACGGCGTGGACGGCGCTGTCGGCGTTCGGCGCCGGCCGCGACGCGTTCGCCGCGGGCGTGGCCGGCCGGCGCACGGCCGTCACCGCCATCGACCGTGCCATGTGGGGGACCCCCGACGAACGGGCGGGGCTGGTGCCCGGCTTCGAGACGCGCGGGGTGCTCGGCAAGAAGGGCACCCGCGGCATGAACCGGGTTTCCGGCCTGGCCGTCGCGACCGTGCGCAGCCTGCAGGAGGAGGTCGCGGCCGACGCCGCGACCGGGCTGGTCCTCGGCACCACGACGGGCAGCGCGCAGACGATGATGGAGACCATCCGGACCGCGCTGCAGGCCGCGCTGCCCTACCACACCGACCCCGCCACCACGCCCTACGGTGTGATGAACGGCGCCGCCGGGCAGTGCGCCATCTGGCAGGGCCTCAAGGGACCCAACGCCACGATCGCCGCGGGACGGCCGACCGGACTGTCGGCCATGAGCTACGCGCGTCGGCTGCTGCTCACCGGCCGGGCCCGCACCGTGCTGTTCGGCGCGGCCGAGGAGTACAGCCGCGCCCGCTCGTGGCTGGAGTTCCACGCCGGAGACGCCGGACCGCTCGGTGAGGGCTGCGCCATTTTCGCGCTCACCGATGGCTCTGCGGGCGATGTCCCGGTCCTCGCCGAGATCGCGGCGACGGAGTTCGGCGTGTGCGTGGACGGCGATTGGAAGGCGGCCGTGGCGCGGGTGACGCGGCGGGCCCTGGCCGCGGCCGGGCCGGCCGCCGCGGACGTCTGGGCGGCCTGCGCCTCCGGAGCGGCCGGATCCACGGGGACCGCCGAGTCGGCCGCCCTCGACGCGGAGGTGGACGCCGAGGTCACCCTGCCCGCGCTGACCGGGCTTCTCGGCGAGACCCACGCGGTCTCGGCGGCGTTCCAGCTCGCCGCCGTGCTCGCCCTGGCCGGACGGACGCCCGCCGCGGCCCGCCGCGCCGCCGTGCTCACCTCGGTCGACCCCGCGAGCGGAACGGTCGCGGCCGCGATCCTGCGGCTCGGCGGCACCCAGTGAGAGGAGAGGCAGGTGGCTGAAGACCAAGCCCCGCCGGCGACCGGGCCGGCGGAGGAGCTGGCGGGCCTGAAGCGGCTGGCCTTCGACGGCCCGAGCGAACAAGCGACGGCCGCGCAGCTCGCGAAGGGCAAGAGGACCGTCCGGCAACGGATCGACCTGCTCCTCGACCCCGGCTCGTTCCAGGAGGTGGAGCCGCTGCGGCGGCACCGGGCCGCCGGGTTCGGCCTGGAGGACCGGCGCCCGTACACCGACGGCGTCGTCACCGGCTGGGGCACCGTGGAGGGCCGGACCGTCTTCGTCTACGCCCACGACTTCCGCATCTTCGGCGGGGCCCTGGGCGAGGCGCACGCGCAGAAGATCCACAAGATCATGGACATGGCGGTGGCGGCGGGCGCTCCGCTGGTCTCGCTGAACGACGGCGCCGGCGCCCGCATCCAGGAGGGCGTCACGGCCCTGGCCGGCTACGGGGGGATCTTCCGCCGCAACTCCCGGGCCTCGGGGGTGATCCCGCAGATCAGCGTGATGCTCGGCCCCTGCGCGGGCGGCGCGGCCTACTCCCCGGCGCTGACCGACTTCGTGTTCATGGTGCGCGACACGGCACAGATGTTCATCACCGGTCCGGACGTGGTCCGCGCCGTGACGGGCGAGGAGATCGACCACAACGGCCTCGGCGGCGCGGACGTGCACGCGGGGACGTCAGGGGTGTGCCACTTCGCGTTCGACGACGAGGAGACCTGCCTGGAGCAGGTGCGGCAGCTGATCGCGATCCTGCCCGCCAACAACCGGGAGGCGCCGCCGCGGTCCGACTGCGACGACCCGGCCGGCCGGAGGTGCGACGCGCTCGCCGACCTCGTCCCGGTGCACGGCAGCCTGCCGTACGACATGCGTCGCGTCATCGAGGAGATCGTCGACTACGGCGAGCACATCGAGGTGCACGAGAGCTGGGCCGGCAACGTCATCTGCACGCTGGCCGGTCTCGGCGGGCACATCGTCGGGATCGTGGCCAACCAGCCCCTGTCGATGGCGGGGGTCCTGGACATCAAGGCCTCGGAGAAGGCGGCGCGGTTCGTCCGGTTCTGCGACGCGTTCAACATCCCGATCGTCACGCTCGTGGACGTGCCGGGCTTCCTGCCGGGCGTCGGACAGGAGCACGACGGGATCATCCGGCACGGCGCGAAGCTGCTCTACGCCTACTGCAACGCCACGGTCCCGCGAATCTCGCTCGTCCTCCGCAAGGCGTACGGCGGCGCCTACATCGTGATGGACTCGCGGTCCATCGGCGCCGACCTCGGCTACGCCTGGCCCACCAACGAGATCGCGGTGATGGGCGCCGAGGGCGCCGCGAACGTCATCTTCCGCCGCGAGATCGCCGCCGCCGACGACCCGGACGAGACGCGCGCCCGGCTGGTCAAGGAGTACAAGGCCAAACTCATGCATCCCTACTACGCCGCCGAGCGCGGGCTGGTCGACGACGTGATCGACCCGGCGGACACCCGGGCGGTGCTGATCCGCTCGGTCGAGATGCTCCAGAGCAAGCACGCCGACCTGCCTGCCCGCAAGCACGGCAACCCACCGCAGTGACCTCTGCCCATGGCTCACTTCCCCGCATCACAAGGAACCCGACCAGGAGGTAACCCATGACCGCACTCACCGATGCCACGCGCGCGAAGGTCAAGGAGATCGTGTGCGACATCCTCGAACTGGAGACCGAAGAGGTGACCGAGACGAGCCTGTTCGTCGAGGAGCACGGCGCCGACTCGATGCGGGCGATCGAGATCCTCGCCTCCCTGGAGATCAACTTCGGGGTGGTCATCGACCAGTCCGAGCTGGAGCGCATGGTCAATCTGGCCGGCGTGTACGAGGTCCTCGGCGACCGCCTGGCGGGTACGGCCGCCTAGGCCGTCCGTATGTCGCAGACGAGGGGCGCCGCGGATGACCGCGGCGCCCCTCGCCGCGCTCACCCACATCACGCTCACCCTCGCCACCCTCACCCCCACCACGTTTCGTCCCACGTTCGCCCACACACGACCGAAGGAGTCCGTTCATGCCGAACGACAGTTCAGGCGTCGTCCTGGTGAGCGGTGGATCGCGGGGCATCGGCCGCGCCACGGTGCTGCGGTTCGCCCGGGAGGGACGCCGTATCGCCTTCTGCTTCCGTTCCGAAGAGGCGGCCGCGCGCGGCCTGGAGAAGGAGGCGGCCGAGGCGGGCGGCGAGGCCGTCGCCACCGCGGTCGACGTGACCGACGCGGCGGCCGTGCGGGAATGGGTCGCCGGTACCGAGGAGCGGCAGGGACCGGTCGAGGTCGTCGTGACGTCCGCCGGGATCGTCCGCGACGGGCCGCTGGTCCGGATGCCCGACGACGACTGGCGGCAGGTCATCGACACCAATCTGAGCGGAACCTACAACGTTTGCCGCGCCGCCGTGTTCCCGATGATGAAACGCAAGGCCGGGTGCCTGGTCAACATCTCCTCGGTCTCCGGCGTGCTCGGAAACCCCACGCAGACCAACTACTCGGCGGCCAAGGCCGGGATCATCGGGTTCAGCCGCGCCCTGGCCAAGGAGGTCGGGCGCTACGGCGTGCGCGTCAATGTGGTCGCGCCCGGCCTCATCGAGACCGACATGACCGCGGCGCTGGCCGGCAAACGCCGGGACAGCGTGCTCGGCGCGATCCCGCTGAGGCGCTTCGGCGATCCGGAGGAGGTCGCCGAAGCCGTCGGCTATCTGGCGGGGGCGCGCTACGTCACGGGAGCGGTGCTCCAGGTCGACGGCGGAATCGTGCTCTGATGGCGCGTTCGTTGACGACGCGTTCGGTGACGGCGCGGGAGACGGCCGCGGAGACCCGCGGTTCGTGGGGACTGCTGGCGGTGCTGTCGGGGACGATGCTTCTCGACGCCCTGGAGGTGTCGACGGCGATCGTCGCCCTCCCCGCGCTGGCCGCCGACCTCGGGATCGGCGCGGCAGGGGCGACGTGGGTGGTCGGGGCGTTCGCGCTCGGTTTCGGCGGCCTGCTGATCGTGCTCCGGAACCTCGCCGCCAGATGGGGCGAGCGGCAGGCATATCTGGCCGCGCTGGCGCTGTTCGCCGCCGCCTCGGTGGTGTGCGCGCTGGCAGACGCCCCCGCGATCCTCGTCGCGGCCCGCTTGGTCAAGGGTGCTTGCGCGGCGCTCACCGCGCCGACCGGGCTGGCGTTCATCGCCCGGTACTTCCCGGAGGGACCGCCGCGCCATCGGGCGATCTCGGTCTACACGTTCCTCGGAGCCTGGGGCTTCACCCTGGGGCTGATCATCTCCGGCCTCCTGACAGCCGCGGACTGGCGCTGGACGTTCCTGCTCCCGGCGCCGGTGGCGCTGGTGCTGCTGGTGTCCGGGCTCCGCCTCCTCCCCGCGACGCCCGGCGGCCCGCCCCCGCGGCTCCAGATCGGTGCCCTGCTCGTCCATGCGCCGCTGGTGCGTTCGGCGCTGGGCGCGGCCACGTTGAACGGCACGGTCTGGGGGCTGCTCGTCGAGTGGACGTTCCGGTTGCAGGACGAACTCGGCTGGACGTCGTTGCAGGCAGGGATCGCGCTGGTGCCGGCCAGCCTGCCCGCCGCCCTTGTCAGCCCCGTCGCGGGACGGCTGGTCCGGCGCTTCGGAACGGCCCGGCAGATCACCGCCGGGGCGGCCCTGGTGCCGCTCGGCTGCCTGCTGGCCTGGTCGGCCGCGCACGAACGGACCGGCTCCCCGGCGGCCTACGCGGTCGACGTGCTGCCCTGGCTGCTCCTGGTCGGGACGGGTTTCGCGATGTGCTTCTCCAGCCTGCACATCCAGGCGCTGAGCGGGCTCGAACCCGCCCGGCACGGCGCGGCCTCGGCCGCCTACCAGACCATGGTGCAGCTCGGCGGGGTCCTGGTCCTGGCGCTGGTCTCGGTCACGGCGAACCCGGTGGCCCTCACCCTCGTCGGGCTCCTCGGATTCCTCATCGCGCTCACCGGAGTGATCCCCGTGAGGAGGACCGTGTGAAAGGCGAGGTGTGGGTTTTCTCAGGGCACGGCTCGCAATGGCCCGGCATGGGACGCGACCTACTGGGCGAGCCGGCGTTCGCCGCAGTGGTGAGCGCCCTCGAACCCGTCTTCCTCCAGGAGATCGGCTTCTCCCCGCGGGAGGTGCTGCTCACCGGTGAGGTGGACGGCGTCGACCGCGTCCAGACGATGATCTTCGTGATGCAGGTCGGCCTGGTCGGGCTGCTCCGGGACCGCGGCATCGAGCCCGGCGCCGTCATCGGGCATTCGGTGGGGGAGATCGCCGCCGCGGTCGCCGCCGGGGCACTGTCGCTGGCCGACGGCGCCCGGCTCATCTGCCGGCGGTCGGTGTTGCTACGCCGGGTCGCGGGCCACGGCGCGATGGTCATGACGACGCTGCCGTTCGACGAGGCCGCACGGCGGCTCGCGGACCGTTCGGACGTGGTCGCCGCGATCGCCGCCGCACCCGCCGCCAGCGTCGTGGCGGGCACACCCGACGCACTGGAGGATCTCGTCGCGCGCTGGCGGGACGAGGGCGTCGGGATCTTCCGGGTGGCCTCCGACGTCGCCTTCCACAGCCCGCACATGGACCCGCTGGTGGACGATCTCCGCGCGGCCGGCGCGGATCTGACGCCCCGCCCGTACGCGGTGCCCGTCTACTCCACGGCGCTGCCCGACCCACGGACGGTGCCCGGGGCGGACGGCGCCTACTGGGCGGCCAACCTGCGGAACCCCGTCCGGCTGGTGGCCGCGGTGACGGCCGCGGCCGAGGACGGCCACCGCGCCTTCCTGGAGATCTCCCCGCACCCGGTCGTCACCCATTCGATCTCGCGGACCCTCGCCGAGATGGGCGTCGACGCCCCCTTCGTCAGCGGGACACTCCGCCGCAACAAGCCCGAACTGCCCGCGCTGGAGGCGGTCCTTGAGCGCGTCGCGGCGCGCGCCGCCGGGCAGCCCATCTGACTCGCCCGTCCGACTCGCCCATCCGACCGTCGGCCCATGCCGACCGGGAGTGCCGATGAACCCTGACCACCGTCCGCTCCACTATCTGGTCTCGACGGCGGGGATACCCAATCTCGGCGACGAGCTCATCGCCGCCACCTGGCTGAAACACCTGGCCGAGCGGCATCCTGAGGCCGACGTCGTGCTCGACTGCATCGACCCGGCCGCGTCGCTCGCCCCGCTGGCGGGTCTCCACCCCCGCCTGCGCCTGACCTCCACCCTCTGGCAGATCTGCTTCCGGAACTGGGAGGCGGGCGCCCGCACCCGCGAGATCGCGCGCGAGGTCATCGCCGATCCGTCCCTGGCGGGCGACCTCGCCGCGGGCGTCGAGCTGCTGCGGCGGGCCGATGTCGTCCACCTGACCGGCGGCGGATTCCTGAACGGGATCTGGCCCGCATTCGCCGGGCTCCTGTCCGGCATCACCGCGGCGACCGGGATCTCCGGCGGGACCGCAGCCGCGACCGGACTCGGGTTGTCCCCCGCCATCGGCGGCACCGGGGAGATCATGCCCGAGCTGACCGCGGGATTCGACGTGCTGGATGTCCGCGACGAGCCGTCGTCCCGGCTCCTCGGCCGGCCAGGGGCGCGTTCCTGTGACGACGTCTTCCTCCTCCCGGACGCCTGGCTCGCCGAACCCGGCGCGGACCTGCCGGAGGTCATGGTCTCCATCCAGTCCACCCAGCCGCCCGTCACCTTGTTCCCGCCGCCGTCCGCCCGGACGCCGGGGACCGCGCGCGGCGCGGCGGAACCGGACGAACGCGAGCTGCGGGTCAGGGAAGCGCGGTCCGAACAGGGGATGCGCATGCTCATCGATTTCGCGGCCAAGACGCTCGCCGCGTGGGGCGCCGACGAGGTCGGCCTGATCGAGTGCTGGCCCGACGCGGACCGGCGGGCCTGGGAGATGGCCGACGATCTGGCGCCGAGCGTCCGTCGCTACCCGCTGCGCGACGTGCTGCACGAGGGGTTCCCCGCCGTCCCCGGGCAGACGTGGCTGTCCACCCGGTTCCATCCCCATCTCTTCGCCGCCGCCGCGGGTGCCTCGGGCGTCGCCGTGAACCTGATGAAGGGCTACTACGACACCAAACACGGCTCCCTGATCGAGCAGGGATCGGGGTGGTCCCTCGCCCACTACCGTCCGTTCGACCGGCGGCAGGAGATCCCGGACCGGCCGCGGTCGGGCGGCTACCCGCCCGGAGTGCTGGCGGAGCTCCAGGGACGCAAACGGTCGGTCGCCGAGTCCATCTACGGCGCTTCCCGCGGGGGACGGCCATGACCGTCGCTCCCAAGGCGCTGGTGAGCGCGTACATCGCCGTCTGGAACCTGCCCGACGAGGAACGGCCGGGCGCCATGGCGGACGTGTTCACCGCGGACGTCCTCTATGTCGATCCGCTCGTCGCGACCCGCGGGCTCGCCGAGCTGTCGGACTACATCGGCACCACCAGACGTCACTTCGCCGGGAGCCGGTTCGTGCCCCGGGACCCCGTCAACGGCCACCACGACCAGATCCTCTTCGGCTGGGAGTGCGGGCCGCCGGACGCCGAATCGATCGTCGCCGGGCTCGACGTCGCGCTCCTCGACGGAGAGCGGATCAAGGCGATCCATGGGTTCTTCCACTGATGCAGGAGGGCGTGATGAAGGAGAAGGAGAAGGACCGGAAGGTTCGCAACGGACGGTTCAGCGTCAAGAACGACCAGGACGTGGTGGTGTTCCTGGTCGGCATCCGCGTCAACAAGCTGCGAGCCGTACGCAAGTGGGGCCCTGTGATCAGGGCGCTGCGGCCGATGCTGCGGCAGGCCGAGGCCGACACGGAGAGCGGCCTGCTCGGCTACCGCGTGCTGCGCGTCGGCAGGCGCGAGACCGTGGCGCTGCAGTACTGGCGCACCTTTGACGACCTGATGGCGTTCGCCGACGGCGCGACCCACCGCCGCGCCTGGCGGGACTTCTACGCGCTCGCGACGGACGGCGCCGCGGTCGGGCTCTGGCACGAGACCTATGTGGTCCCCGCCGGCCGCTACGAGGCGATCTACGGCATCGTTCCGCCGCTCGGCCTGGCGTCCTTCCGCACCCTGTTGCCGGTGGGCCGCCGCAACGACGGCGCCCGCACGCGGCTCGGCGCGGCCACGACCCCGGAAAGGACAGCATGAAGGCTCTCATCCTCGCGGGTGGCACCGGTTCCCGGCTGCGCCCGTTCACCTACAACATGCCCAAGCAGCTCGTTCCCGTCGCCAACAAGCCGGTGCTCTTCCATGGCCTGGAGACCCTGCGGGAGGCGGGGGTCACCGAGGTCGGGCTCATCATCAACGCCGATGACCGGGCCGTCCGCGCGGCGGTCGGTGACGGGTCGGCGTTCGGCCTCACCATCACCTGCATCCCGCAGGACGAGCCCCGGGGACTGGCCCACTGCGTGCTGATCGCCCAGGACTTCCTCGCCGACGACGATTTCCTGATGTATCTGGGTGACAACATCTTCGGTGACGGCCTGGCCGTACCGGCGGCGCAGTTCCGCGACACCCGGCCCGCGGCCCAGCTCATCCTCGTGAAGGTCAGCGATCCGTCCGCGTACGGGGTGGCCGAGGTCGACGACTCCGGCCACGTCCTCGGACTCGAGGAGAAGCCGGAGCGCCCGCGGAGCAACCTCGCGGTGACCGGCGCCTACTTCTTCACCTCGCAGGTGCACGAGGCCGTCCGGGCCATCCGGCCGAGCTGGCGCAACGAGCTGGAGATCACCCATGCCGTGCAGCGGCTGGTGAGCGAGGGCCACGAGGTGCGGGCGCACATGTGCGCGGGGTTCTGGAAGGACACCGGCACCGTCCCGGAGCTGCTCGACTGCAACCGCGCGATGCTGGACGACGTCGAGCCCCGGATCTCCGGCTCGGTGGACGCGCTCACCCAGATCGGGGCGTCGGTGGTCATCGAGCCGGGGGCGAGCGTGACCGCCTCCCGCATCGACGGACCGACGATCATCGGCCGTGGCAGCACCGTCGTCGACAGCTACATCGGCCCCTACACCGCGATCGGCAGCGGCTGCTCGGTGCGGGACGCGGCGGTGGAGGACACGATCATGCTCGATCGGTCCTCGGTCCAGGGTGTGCGCGGCGTCAAGGGCTCGGTGATCGGCCAGCAGGCCGGCGTGCGCGGGCGGCGCCAGGAACTGCGGGCCCACCGGCTGATCGTCGGCGACGACAGCCGCGTCGAGGTGCCCGCATGAACCTCCTCGTCACCGGCGCCGCCGGCTTCATCGGCTCGGCCTACGTCCGGGATCTGCTGGACGGCCGCTACCCGGGGACGCGCGACGTCCGGGTGACGGCGCTGGACAAGCTGACCTACGCGGGCGATCTGCGGAACCTCCCCACCGGCGATCCGCGGCTCACGTTCGTCAAGGGCGACGTGTGCGACTTCGCGCTGCTGGCCGATCTGCTGCCGGGGCACGACGCGGTCGTTCACTTCGCCGCGGAGTCCCATGTCGATCGGTCCCTGGCGGACGCGGCGCCGTTCGTCATGACCAACGTCGCCGGCACCCACACGCTGCTGGAGGCCTGCCGCCACGTGGGCGTGGAGCGGGTCGTGCACGTCTCCACCGATGAGGTGTACGGCTCGATCGCGCACGGCTCGTGGACCGAGGCGTTCCCGCTGGCACCCAACTCCCCGTACTCCGCCTCCAAGGCCGCCGGGGACCTGTTCGCGCGGGCCTACTGGCGCTCCCACGACCTCTCGGTCTCCGTGACCCGATGCTGCAACAACTACGGGCCCCATCAGAACATCGAGAAGGTCATCCCGCTGTTCGTCACCAGACTGATCGACGGCCTCGACGTCCCGCTCTACGGTGACGGCCGCAATGTGCGCGATTGGCTGCACGTGACCGACCACTGTCGCGCGGTCCACCTGGTCCTGACCGCCGGGGCCGCGGGCGAGGTCTACAACATCGGCGGCGGAGCCGAGCTCACGAACCTCGAACTGACCGAACGGCTGCTGACGCTGTGCGGGGCCGGTCCGGAACGCGTGCGGCGGGTACCGGACCGGAAGGCCCACGACCGGCGGTACTCCCTGGACGACGGCAAGATCAGGGAGGAACTCGGGTTCGAGCCCACCGTGCCGTTCGACCAGGGATTGGCCGACGTGGTCACCTGGTATCGCGACAACCGCTGGTGGTGGCAGGAGAACAAGCTCACCCCCGCCACCTGATCGGCCGTCACGCCTGCTGCCGGACGCGCCCTCCGTCCCCGGCGTCGCGGATGTTGGGGCCTGGGCCGTCGATGTTCCAGGCGATCACCCGGCGGGCCCTGACCCGGATCACCTCGCGGCTGAAGCCCGGCAGGAGCTCCTCCTCCAGGGAGAACAGCTCGGCCGTGCCGCGGACTTCCAGACCGCGGCCGGTCTGTCCGCCGGGCCCGACGGGCTCGTCCGCCTCGTCGTCGAGCACGAAGGTCACCCTGGCGTCGGCCTGGATGTTGCGGTACTTCTGCGAGGCGCTCAGGTCGGGCCCGCCGATGTCGATGGTGTCGTCGCTGTTGAGCGTGTAAGCGACGGGCTTGACCTGTGGCGCCCCGTCGGGCCCGATGGTCGCCAGATGCCCGCGCCGGTGCTTGGCAAGGTATTCGCGCTCGCTCTTGGTGAAGGTCATGTCTCCAGCTTGATACCTCAACCAAGGTTCATGTCAACCGCATCCTGACCTCAAGGAGCCCCACATGGACATCCGTATCGAGAAGGGCGAGGTCACCGACGAGGAACTGGCCGCCGTGATCGCCGTACTGCTGCTCCGGGCCTGGCCGGCCGCGGCCGAAAGCGCCGTCGGCCACGGGCGGCGGCGCCGTGCGCGCTGGGGGCGGCCGGAGCACCGCGTCGGACGCTGTAGCCCACGGAGTTGGCAGGTGGCCGCCTCAGATTGATCTTACGAGTGCGAAGCGACCGAGAACGTGCCCGGCACCGGCGTCGCCCCCAGACCTTTGACCTCGCGCCTGGTGTCTCCGGAGAGCGGTCACAGCACTGCTGTGGATCAACGCATGATCCACCGGACACGACCTAGGCCCAGGCGGGATCACGGCCGGTCAGGCCGAGGATGCGGTCCAAGGTGGGTGCGTCGGCCGGCACCGTGACCCGTGGTCCGTACATGCCCATCTCCCGCCCTTGCTCCACGCTGGCGAACACGGTGTCGTGCAGATGCGCCAGCAGGTCGGCGGGCAGTTCCAGCCGCTGCCCGGTCGCGACGGCCAGGTCCCAGCCGTGCATGGCCAGCTCGCCGGTGATCATGTCGCCCAGAACGGGCGCGGGCAGTGTCTGCGGCGTGCCCATGTCCGTCTCGCCCTCCCAGGCGCTCGGCGGCGCCCACGACGAGGTGATGTCGTCCAGCAGGGCGAGCAGGCGGCCGCGCCAGTCGCCGGCCGCCAGGTCCGCATCGGACTCGGCGGCCGCCGGCTGCGGAACGGACTCCTTGCGGCCGCCGCCGGCGAGCGACGGGCCCCAGAACAGGAGGTGGTTGACCAATGCCCGCACGTCGTACTCCGTGCATGGAGTCTTGTTGGCGAGCTGGTCGTCGGTGATGGTGCGGGCGATCGCGGCCATGGCCTCGGCGGCGTTGGACAGATGTGACATGGCGGCGACGCTAGGCGGCCGGGGCGGGAGGGGTATTGGACAAAGGCGACGTACACTCTGCCGAGTGGAGCGGGACGTTCGTGAGCTGCGCGGTGCTTGGAGCAGGTATCAGCGCCACACGTTCCACGATCCGTCGCCGGCGCTCGCGCCATGGGTGGAGCGGCACTGGGAGGCTCGCTGGGACTACGCCGAGCCCTACCGGCAGAAGATCGTGCCGTACCCGAACGTGCACCTGTCGTTCGGCGGCGGACGTGCGGACGTCAACGGCGTGTGCAGCGGCTACCGGATCAAGGTCCTCGAGGGCCGTGACCACGTCTTCGGCGTCGCGTTCCGGCCGGGCTGCTTCCGCCCGTTCCTTGGTGCCTCCGTCTCGGCGATCACCGACCGCGTCGTCCCGGCGACCGAGGTGTTCGGCCCGGACCTGCCCGCGACGCTCGACGTGCCGACCGTGGAGGCGTTCCTGCTGGAACACCTGCCAGACGACGACCCCCGGGTACGCCAGGCGGTGGCCGCGGTCGAGCTGATCGCCAAGGACCGGGCCGTCACCAGGGTCGAACGCCTCGCCGGCGAGTTGGGGCTGAGCGTGCGGGGGGTGCAACGGCTGTTCGCGGAGTATGTCGGCATCGGGCCCAAGTGGGTGATCCGCCGCTTCCGCCTGCACGAGGTGACCGCACGCATGGCCGCCGGTGGGACGATCGACTGGGCCGCGCTGGCGGCGGACCTCGGCTACGCCGACCAGGGCCACTTCATTCGCGACTTCAAGGGCATGTTCGGCGAGCAACCGACCTGGTACGCGCAGCGGTATTGAGACTTTGAGGCTTGTTCGGGCCGGACCGTCAGCCGCAGGTGCGGGTGTTGCGTGCGAGCGCCGTCAGGGCCGCGCAAGGGCCGACGTCTTCCAGGCCGTAAAGGTCGATGGCATTCTCCAGTCCCTTGGCCCTGGCGCCTCGGCGAGTTTCTCCGTCAGGCGCGACAGAGCCGGAAACCGTACGGTCCGGTCCCGGGTGCCGTGGCAAGATCAGGCGGGGCGAAACCGAGGGTGAGGGGCCATTGTGCAGGATCAACTCCTGGGAGGCCGCTACCGGTTGGTGCGGCAGCTCGGCGAGGGCGGCATGGGCGAGGTCTGGGAGGCACAGGACGAGACCCTGGATCGGCGGGTCGCGGTCAAGGTGATCTCGCTGCTCGGCGGGGGCGGAAGCCGCGCGAGCGAGGCGCGTGCCCGGTTCCTGCGCGAGGCCCGGATCACGGCTCGTCTGCAGCATCCGCACATCGTGACCGTCCACGACCTCGGCGAGAGCGGCCCCGAGAACGGCAACGCCCCGTTTCTGGTGATGGAACTGGTCCGGGGCGAGGGGCTGGACGCCGAGCTGGCCCGGGGCGATGTCAGCCTGGAAGAGGCGGCCAGGTGGGGCGCGCAGGTCTGCGAAGCACTGACCGAGGCGCATGCGGCGGGCGTCATGCATCGGGACATCAAGCCGTCCAACATCTTCATCACGCACACCGGCGCGGTGAAGGTCCTGGACTTCGGCGTCGCGCGAGCGGTCGATCCCAACGCCACCGCCGACCGTCTCACCCAGACGGGGTTCATCGTCGGCACGCCCCCGTACATGGCCCCTGAGCAGGCACGCGGCTACCCCGAGCCCAGGAGCGACCTCTACGCGCTCGGTTGCCTGCTGTTCGAGCTGATCACCGGCCGGCTGCCCTTCCACGCACCCGACAGTGTCGGCTATCTGACCGCCCACCTCAGCCAGGAGCCACCTGCTCCTAGTTCGGTGCAGCCCGGCATCCCCGGCTCGTGGGACGGTCTCCTACACGGACTTCTGAGGAAGGACCCGGCCGAGCGGTACGAAACCGCCGCTGACGTCTCCCGTGCCCTGCGGCAACTCGACCAGGCGCCCTCGCGGTCACTCTCGCCACGGCCTGGCTCATCGGGCATTTCGTCCTCATGTCACGTCCGGGCCGGCGTGCGGCGGTGACGAAGGTGACCCGGTTCGTCCTGCCACTGCTCCTGTTCGGCGTCTACGGCGCAGTGATCGCCGGTACGGCTGGGCAAGAGGGGGCTACGGGCGGTACTGGTGGACGCTGGCCATCTCGACCGTCGCTCTCGTGAGCCTGCTCGCCTTCGCCGCCGCGCTCACACCGCGGACCGGACTCTGGACCCGCAGAGCGGGCTATGCACTCGCGGCCTTCACTACCATCGCGGTGCTCGACTCCGGAGCCACTCTGGTGGACCGCTCCGTATCCGTCACCCCCTACATCGCCTTCGTCCGCCCGGAACCGGGCACGGTCCTCCCTGCGGTCCTGACCATCGCGATGTACTGCGTCCGCGAGATAGCGACCCGCCGGGCGGCGGACGCTCATCGCATGTCCGACACCGAGGTGTCGTTGCCGTAGCGATTCCAACGACCCACTCGAAGACACTGCGGAGAGGCATGGAATGGGGTGTTGGACCGCTTACGTCTTGCGGGCCGAAGACGGCTCCTGCTGGACGATGGGCGAGAAGTGGGGAGACTGGTGCCTCGCCAAGGAAAGCGATCGCATTCGGATCGTCGAGTCGATCTTGCGCGGTGGCGTGGCGGTGGACGACGACTCCGCACGTGGTCTCGTGGACTCGTGGTTCTGCCGTGGCGTCGTCCTCGATCTCGTCACGCACCGGTATCGCTTTTTCGGCTGCGACCTCCAAACTTTGCAGCCGGGCGTGAGTTACCTCGAAAGCACCGCCGTGCGGGTGGCTTCGGCTCCTGGATGGTCGGGCTGGGATGTCGGTTATGCATGGAGCGGACGCGAGGGTCTCGTCGAGGTGGTTTCAGAGGCCAGGCCGGCCGAGGAAACCGTTCACGCCGGCGCGGTGATCGATCTTCCCTCACGCCGGCTTCGCTACTGGACGACAGAGAGCGTCCCGCCCCAACTCGTGGCGAAAGTGGCCGCCGCATGGCCTGGCTGGACCGTCGAGCGCCTGCCACTCGGGTTCATCGGGCACCTGGCCGCCACCGGCCGCGATGACGAAGACCTGTTCATGACGAATGCCGAACTGCGCGACGGTGGATGGGAAGAAGACCTCATCGACATTCGAAATGGCGAGCGCATCGCATTGACCATCGATCCGAGGACCCTGCGACCACCCGGCGTTCGCGTGATCGACGAAGCCTGAACTGAAAATCGACATCTTGCGGCGCCTCACTTGGATTCGAGTCGACCCATCGGGTGCGGCGCGCCGGTGAGTTCCGCTGGCGCCGCCGTCCAGGCGGAACTGTCGATGCCGAGGACGCGGCGCAGGTAGACGAGGGTGATCTGCTGGACGAGGACGACGCACGCATCACCGGAAACGGAAGCCGATCGCGTTCCTCGTCGACCGCGGCCGGACTCCTTAGCGGAGGTGCTCTCCGGCGAGGTAGCGCTCTTTGAGCAGGGACTTGTGGATCTTGCCGACCGGGGTCAGCGGAACTTCGGTGGTGATGACGAACTGGCGGGGCACCTTGTAGCCGGCCAGCCGGTCCCGGCAGTAGGCGGTGAGCTCTTCGGCGGTGGGCGGCTCGCCGCCCTGCCTCGGCACCACGTAGAACCGTCCGACCTCGCCGAGGACCTCGTCGGGCACTCCGATCCCGGCGGCCAGCGCGACCTTGGGGTGTGCGGTCAGCAGGTTCTCGATCTCCACGGGATAGACGTTGAATCCGCCCTGGAGGTACATCTCCTTCTTGCGCCCGCGCAGGACCAGGTGCCCGTCCGGCTCCATCGTGACCACGTCGCCGGTGGCCAGCCAGCCGTCGCGGTGGAACACCTCGGCCGTCTCCTCCGGCATGTCCCAGTACCCGGCGGCCACGCAGGCCCCGCGGATGTGGAGCTCGCCGGCCTCCCCGGGCGGGAGGGCCGCCCCGTCCGGTCCGGTCACCCGGGCCTCGAAATCCCCGATCACCTTGCCGAGCGTGCGCGAGACCGTCTCCGGAGCGTCCTCCAAAGGCGAGAGCACGCAGGCTCCCGACGACTCCGACAGGCCGTAGAGCCCATGCAGCGAAGCCTGCGGGAAGCCGTGCCGGATCGCCTCGACCAGCGCGGGCTCCACGTTCGAGCCACCCGCCACGCATCTCCGCACCGAGGACAGGTCGCGGGCGGCGAACGTCTCGTGGCCGAGCATCAGCACGAACATCGTCGGCACCCCGCTCAGCAGGGTGACCTGGTGCTGCTCGACGGCGCGCAGCGCTCCGTCCGGGCTGAACGCGGGCAGGAGCGCCACCGAGGCGCCGCTCACCAGTGCCGCCATGATGGTGCAGGTGATGCCGCCGACATGGTTGAAGGGCAGGTGCCCGAGCAGGACATCGGCGTCGTCCGTCCCGAAGTGGGCGGCCTGCGCCGACGCCGAGGCCAGGATGCTGCGATGGGTGATGACCGCGCCCTTGGGACGCCCGGTCGTCCCCGATGTGTAGAGGATCATCAAGGGGTCGTCGGGGGTCACGCTCCCGCGCGCTTCGGCCAGCGCGGACGGGGCGGGCGGTGCCGCCGCCAGCTCGTCGAAGGTGCCGCTGCCCGCGAAGCCCTCGCCGAAGAAGACATAGTCCGTCACCCCGGGCGTCCGTTCCCGGAACCCGTCGAAGAACGCGGCGAAGTCGAAGCCGCCCGCGCTGTCCACGCTGATGACGGTGCGGGCGCCGCTCTGGCCGAGCATGTACGACAGCTCGTTCTCGCGGTAGCGCACGTTCAGCGGGACGACGATGGCGCCGATCCGGGCCGCGGCGAAGAAGACGGCCAGCCACTGCGGCGTGTTCAGGCCCAGCAGCCCGATGCGGTCACCATGCCCGACCCCGCGCGCCAGCAGTCCGGTCGCGACGCGGTCGGTCAGCTCGTCGAAGGCCGCGAACGTCACGGTCTCGCCGCCGTCGTGCAAGAACGCCTTGTCCCTGGTCGTCGCGTGCTCCAGGACCGCCCCGACCGTCATAGCCCGCATGCCGTCCTCCCAGGCCGGTGATCGTTCAGACCATCACATGGTCGGTCCCCGCGCCGCCGGTTATCAGTTCTTGCGGCCGATTCCTCCGTAGAACCAGGTCCGCTTGGCCTCTTCGGCGCTCACCGGGTGCTCGGGGCGCCACAGCGGAGCCCAGACCAGGCCCGGTTCGGCCAGTTCGAAGTCGCCGAACAGGCCGGTCACCTGGGCGTGGGTGCGCGGCGTCCCCGGCGCCGAGGTCTGCCTGTACACCTCGACGACCCTGGCGACGACGTCGGGGATGCCGTCGGCTGAGGCATGAGTGAGCGCCAGGTGGCTGCCCGGCGGCAGGGCGGCGCGCAATTCCGCCATGATGCCGGGCGGATCGTCCTCGTCGGAGATGAAGTGAAGGACCGCCACCAGCAGGAGCCCCACCGGCCGGTCGAAGTCCAGAAGCTTGATCTCCGGGTGCTCCAGGATGTCCCGCGGCTCGCGCACGTCGGCATGGATCATCCTGGTGGTGTCCGAGCCGGCGAGCAGCGCCCGCCCGTGGGCGACGACCTGCTTGTCGTAATCCACGTAGACGACCCGGGCGCCGGGGTTGACCGCCTGGGCGATCTGGTGGACGTTCTGCTGGGTGGGCAGGCCCGTGCCGATGTCGAGGAACTGGTCGATGCCCTGGGACGCCATGTAGCGCACCGCGCGCCCGAGGAACGCCCTGTTCCCGTTGATGGTGGTCAGCAGCGTCGGGTCGGCTTCCATCGCCTCCTCGGCGCGGCGCCGATCCGCCTCGTAATTGTCCTTCCCGCCGAGGTAGTAGTCGTACATCCGCGCGATGCTGGGCACACCCGGATCGAAGCCTCTGACGGCCTGAGGCCGTTCGCCCACCTTCTACTCCTCAACAGAGAGGGTGCTGATTGTGATCATTATGATGCCATGCGCGGCTTCGTGGGGGCTGAAGACGATCGTGAAGGGGGTTGGCCGGTCTTCGGGGTGGCGCGGTCGATGATCGGGGCGAGGTCGAGGCCGGCGGGCGGGATGCCGAACAATCCACATGAGACACGCACTTAGAGCCGCGCCAGTAGGGCGTGGGTGTGGGCGCGTTCGGCTTGTGCGTCCAGGTGTTCGAACGAGGTGAGGGCGTGGGCGAGTTCGGCGCGGTCGTCGTGGAGGCGTCCGCGGGCGCGGGCGAGGCAGGCCGCGGCCCAGGCGTTCTCTTCGGCGAGCGGGGCGGCCGCCGCCAGCAGATCCGCCGCGTCGGGCAGGGCTGCGGCCACGGCCAGTTCCGCGCCCGCCGCCCGCGCGTAGGCGAGGTAGTTGTCCAGTGGGGTGTCGACGGTGAAGGCCGTGCGTACGAGGGGTTCGGCGGTGTCGTACCGCTCGTCGTGGAGGGCGAGGCGGGCGTTCACGAACGCCGCGACCGGTGCCGTGTCGAGCGCTCTACCGGCCATCTCCGCGGCGTGCGCCCGCCACCGCGCCACCTGCCCCGGCCCCGCACCCGGCTCGTCGAGCATCCCGGTGGCCAGCACCGTCAGGCTCACGGCCGGCAGCATCCAGAGCGGGGCGGGGCGTCCGGCGCGTTCCCATTGGTCCAGCATCCGTTCGGCGTGTTCGACTGCGTCGTGGAAGCGGCCGGTCAGCGCGAGCGGCTGGACGAGGCGGCTGGCCGTGATGTGGGTGTCGCGCAGCAGGTCGTCGTCGATGCCGGCGCGGGCGGCGGCCAGCGCGCCGGGCAGGTCGCCGGTCATGATCGCGTAGGTGCAGGCGCGGCCGTAGGTGTTGCAGATCTCCGGTGCGCAGTACGGGTCGTCGCGGTCCATGGACGGCAGCAGCGCCAGGCGTTCGCGGGTCACGCGGTCGGTCTCGCGCACTCGTCCGGCGTGCAGGGCCGCGGTCCCGGCGGCGCACAGGCCGGCGCTGACCAGGACCGGGTCCGCGGTTCCCCGGGTGGCGGCGAGGGCGGCGGCGGCGAGGGCGGGGTCGGGTGCGCCTTTGTCGGGGCCGGCCAGCCAGGCGCGGGCCAGCGCCAGGCGCGCCGTGACCTCCGGGTTGTCGGCGGGTGCGGCGGCGGCCGCCTCGCCAAGCAGGTCGCGCAGACGCTCGTAGGGGACGCTGGTCTCGAACGCCTCGGGGAACCGGCAGGCCGTCTCGACCGCGCGGGCCAGGTCGATCGCCCGGCCGCGGTCGTCGCCGGCCCGTGCCGCCTGTTCGGCGGCCTCCAGCAGCAGCTCGTACACGTGCTGGTTGGACGTGGTGCTGACGTGCGCGCACCCGGCTCCAGCGCGCAGGTCGCGTGCCGCCGACGCGGCGCTCGGCGCGACCGCGGCGGCGGTCCGGTGGTGGGCGTAGGACTCCAGCAGGTGGCGGCGGGCGTAGGTCAGGTGCGCCAGCGCGCTCGCCAGCCGGTGCGTCACCTCGCCCGGGCCGCCGGCCGCGGCGAGCGCGGCGCGCAGGTCCGCGGCCATGGCGTCGAAGTCCTCACGCCAGGTGGGATCGCTGATCCTGCTCTCCGCGGCGGATGCCGCGCCGGCGGCCCAGCGAAGGTGGTGCGCCCGGGTCTTGTCCTCCTCGCCCGCGGCCGACATCTGCGCCAGCGTGAACGCGCGGACTGTCTCCAGCAGGCGCCAGCGGCTGACCCGCCCGCGCACGTGCACCACCAGGCTCTTGTCGACCAGCCGGCCGAGCAAGTCCGCGACGCAGGCGCGGTCGCCGCCGACAGCGGCCGCGGCGTCCAGGTCGAAGGCCCCGACGAACACCCCGAGCCGCCGGAACAGCGCCTGCTCCTCCTCATCGAGCAGGTCGTAACTCCACGACAGGACCGCGCGCAGCGAACGGTGCCGCTCATCGCCGCCGCGTACGCCCGACAGCAGCCGCAGCGCGTCGTCGAGCGCCGCGAGCAGTCCCGTGGGGCCCAGTGACGCGCTCCGGGCTGCGGCCAGCTCGATCGCCAGCGGCATGCCGTCCAGCCGCGCGCACAAGTCGGCGACCACCGCGGGTTCGGCCACGAACTCCGGATCCGCGGCCAGCGCCCGGTCGTGGAACAGCCGCTCGGCGTCCGAGCCCAGTGGCAGCGGGGCGATCGGCACGGTGCGCTCACCCGGGACGCCGAGGCGTTCGCGGCTGGTGACCAGGACGCGGGTGCCAGGGCAGGCGGCCAGGATCCGCTCGGCTAACGCGGCGGCCTCGTCGATCACGTGTTCGCAGTTGTCCAGCACGAGCAGCGACCGCCCGGTGCCCAGCCGCGCTGCGACCGCCTCCTCCAGCGGCTGATGCGAGCCCTCGGTCACCCCGAGCGTCGTCGCGACCGCGCGGGCCACGAACCCCTCGCGCACCGGCACCAGGTCCACGAAGGCCCCGCCGGACGGGAACAGCGCCACGGCCTCCCCGGCCGCCACCGCGGCCAGCCGGGTCTTGCCCACCCCGCCTGGGCCCAACAGCGTCACCAGCCGGGCCTGCTCGACCGCGGCCAGGACGGCGGCGCGCTCGGCCGCACGGCCCACGAACGTCGTCCCGGGCACCGGCAGCCCGGCCACTCGGCCCGGCTCCCGTTCGCCGGCGCGGGCCAGCTCGGCCAGCGCCCACCGGTCGGCCATGCCGTACTTGCGCAGCAGCGACGACACGTGGCTCTCTACCGTGCGCACGGAGATGTGCAGTCGATTCGCGATCTGCGCGTTGGACAGCCGCGCGCCCAGCGCGCCCAGCACCTCGGCCTCCCGCTCGGAGATCCGCTCAGCCACCGATGTCCCCTTTCCGTGGTGGCATCCGTGGTGCTCTGCGGTCGGCACGGATGACCACAGGTCCCTTCGGGGCGGACGCTGGAAGCACACCCGCCAGGGAGGCACCATGAACACCCTAACCGCGCGCTCCGCCGCGGAGCTGGACGAACTGGTCATCGCGGTCCGTGCGGCCGTCGCCCGCGACGCCGGCTGGCGCGACACCGCGTCGTACGTGGGGGACGCACTCCGCGAGCACCTACCCTCGCCCGCCCTGCTCACCGCGGACCAGCTCGCCGGCGAGCGCGGCACCTACCGCAGCCACCGCCTGCATGTGGAGCCGGACGGCTCGTTCTCGATGGTGGCCATCGCCTGGCATCCCGGCGCGCTGACCCGCATCCATGACCACGTGACCTGGTGCGTGTTCGGCGTCCTGACCGGTGTTGAGCACGAGGAGCTGTACACCCTCTCCGACGACGGCACGTCCCTGATCGAGGCCGGCCACAACCCGAACCGAACCGGCGACGTCAGCGCCTTCGCCCCGCCCGGCGACATCCACCGCGTCCGCAACATCGGCGACGAGACCGCCGTCTCCCTGCACATCTACGGCACCGACCTGAACCGCATCGACTCCAGCGCCCGCCGCTTCTACGACCTCCCCGTCCAGAACTGACCGGAGACACGCCTTGACCACACCGGACGAGACCACCGAGATCCTGAACCGGCCGCTGAGCCGGGAGCTGCTGGCCCGCGACATCACCCGCCTGGCCTACGTCGCCAAGGACGGCACGCTGCGCAATGTCCCCGTCGGGTTCGGCTGGAACGGCACCGAGATCGTCATGTGCACCGCGAAGAACGCCCCCAAGCTCGCCCACCTCCGCCAGAACCCGGCGGTCGCCCTGACGATCGACACCGAGGTGCATCCGCCCAAGATCCTGCTCATCCGCGGCCGGGCCGAACTCGACGTCACCGACGGCATCCCAGACGAATACCTCGAGATGAACACCACCTACCAGATGACGCCCGAGCAGCGGGTCGAACGGGAAGCCGGGGTGCGGTCGCTCTACCGCGAGGGCATGGTCCGCATCGTCGTCACGCCGACCTGGGCGAAACTGATCGACTTCGAGACGACCCTTCCGACCGCCGTCGAAGAACTGATCCAGCAGCAGTCCGAACGCCAGGCCACCGACTCCTGAGAGCACGAGCCATGACACTTCGCATGGACCACGTCGGCATCGTCGTCGCCGACCTCGAGGCCGCCATCGCCTTCTTCACCGAGCTCGGCATGGAGCTGGAGGGCAGGGCCCCGATCCAGGGCCGCGCTGCGGAGCGGGTCAACGGGTTCGACGACCTCCACGCCGACATCGCGATGATGCGGACTCCGGACGGCCACGGCAAGCTCGAACTGACGACGTTCCACTCGCCGGCCGCGATAGGCGCCGACCCCGACCCCGCACCATCGAACACGCTGGGCCTGCGCAGCATCATGTTCGAGGTCGACGACCTCAAGACCACCGTCGCCCGCCTGCGCCCCCACGGCGCCGAACTCGTCGGAGAGATCGCGCAGTACGAGGACGCCTACCTGCTCTGCTACCTCCGCGGCCCCCAGGGCATCATCGTCGCGCTTGCCGAGGAGCTTCAGTGAGCGGTCATCACCGACATCCGCGCCACGTCAGAAGTGACGAGGATTCCAGTGGCGATCCTCTCCACCTCCGTCGCATCGCCCACGCGTCCCTGTGGCTGACGCGCACGCCGACTCCCTTCCGGAGGTGGGTGAGTCCGACCGGTCCCGGGTGAGGAGACCAGGGGCCGGGCCAGGCTCTGACTGGGTGATCTTCCGGCCATCGGCGCCGCCGTCCGCGCTCACCTCCGGCACGTAGACGGGCGGGACGAGGACGACCGGGCACCGCGGGTGCCTCAGGCAGGCGGAGGCCACCGGCCCGGGACGCACCTCCGGCGAATGGCCGTCGGGGCGTCCGCCGAGGACGAGCAGGCGGGCGCCGGCCGCGCGGCTGATCAGCGCGCTCGCGCCCTCACCGCGAACCAGCTCCTGCCGGACGGATATGCGGGGGGCAGGGCCGAGGGTCCTGCGGACATCCGCGACCAGCCCGCTCCGGGCCCGTTCGCGCTCCTGTTCCGGGGACGGCCGGGCGGCTGCCACCGCTTAGGGGGCGAGCCATTCCCGGCTGGCCCGCCAGGCGCGGACGGCGACGAGTTCAACATGCCGTAGCTCCGCCTCGTCGGCCGCCCGCAGCAGTGCCGCCAGCGAAGCCGCCGACCCGTCCACGCCTACGACGATCCGATCGGTCTCGGGAAGGTGCGTCATGAAGGGACGGCAGGAGCGGACGTCCCGCGCCGGCGGGACGAACGACCCGGCGTTCACTCGCTCGGTCCGTCCCACGTCAGCCTCTCCACCGCTTCCGGGCCGTCGAGACCGTGCTCGGCGTCGGTGCCGAGCGCGGCCGCGACCTCGTCCGCCTGAGTGCGGTACGGCGCTTGCGCGGTCGTCATCCGAGCTTGGCCAGCCGCTCGTCGTACTCCTCCGAGGTGATCTCACCGCGCGCGTAGCGGTCGGCGAGGATCTCCCGGGCGTGCCGGTGCTCCGTCTGCTCGCTGATCGCCGGAGTGTCCCGCCGCGACGTCGCCGCACGCACGATCATCCACGCGACCGCACCGATGAGGACGACCCAGAAAATGATCATCATCGACCCCCAGATCCACATCCAGCCGGACCAGCCGCCGTTGCCCATGTGCCCCCATCCGTCGCCGGAAGCGGCGGCGGCGAGGACGTACCCGATGTTCATGGCCGTACCTCCTGACGGCTCCACCGTCTCCCGGCGGGCAGGCCGCCCGGCAGGGGCGAAGGTCCCCGGAACGAGCGACCCTCGGCCCCTCGCCCGGCGAGGGGCCGACGGGTGGTCCTCGGGATCGGAGGGAGGACGGCACCATGGACCGACAGTGCGTTCTCGCGGGTTTCGACGCGCCCCGCTTCTCCGCATGGGCTCCGCGCCCGGCGTCGGCGAGGCCCGCACCCCGGTCGAGGTGGAGATCGGTCCGCTGCTGGCGGTGCCGCTGGGCGTCGGGTCGTCCGCCCGCGGTGTCCTGACGGTCATCAACGCGCCCGGCGAGCCGCCTTTCTCCGAGGGGACGCAGCGGTTGCTGGAGGCGTTCGCGGGGCAGGCGGCGGTGGCGTTGGAGCTGGCCGAGCGGCGAGATGGCCGCGATCAAGATCACCCAGAAGCGGGAGGTCGCGGTCCGGGTCCAGCGGGCCGTGGACGATCTCGACGACACCATCCGCCAGATCCGCTCGTCGATCTTCGCGCTGCAGGCGACCGGGGACGAGGAGTCGTTGCGCAGCCGTGTCCACGCCCTGGTCGACAGTGCCGCCGAGCAGTTGGGGTTCTCTCCGTCCGTCCGGCTCGACGGCCTGCTCGACACCGCCGTCGACGAGGAGACCGGCGAGCAGCTCCTCGCGGTCGTGCGCGAGGCTCTGTCGAACGTGGCGCGGCATGCACACGCCGGGGAGGCCGTCGTCGCCATCGATGTCGGCGACGACCTGACGCTGCGCGTGGAGGACGATGGTGTCGGCATCGGCGAGGGCGGCCGCCGCAGTGGTCTGCGCAATATGACCGACCGCGCCGAGGCGTGCGGGGGTTCCTGCACCACCCGGCTGCCGCCCGGCGGCGGCACGATCCTGGCCTGGCGCGTCCCGCTCAAGAACGGCTGACCGCTCACGGCTCGATGCGATGCCGGTCGAAATCGGCCCACGCGGCGTCCCAACGCTTGTATCGGGTCTCGTCGAAGCGGCGCCGGAGGAGTTGGTAGGCGCCGAAGAAGACCGCGGCGGTCGCGGCCACCGTGCCCACGGCGTAGGCGGTGGTGTCACCGATCGTTCGCGCGTGCGGCCGTGGGGGGTCCTCCCTGACACCCGCCGGGCCGACCCAGACCCGCACGTGATCGCCCACGGACGCTCCGTGCCAGGTCTCGTAACTGCCGGTCCGGTGAGACCCGTTCGGGGCGACCCAGGACACCGTCACTCCGCGGGTGCGACTCGCTTCGTGGACCTTCACGACCGTCGCGTCGGTCGCATTGAAGACGGCTGCCTCGTGACGTTCGGTTCGTACACCCGACTCGTAAATGGCGCCGCTGACACGAACGGCCGCGACCGAGGCGACGGCGGTCCCGGCCATCAGCAGAATCAATCCGATCGACCACTGCCACCGGTCAAGTCCGCGTCGCAAGTCGTTCCGATCGAAGCCGCAGCTGCGGCGCCGGCGATCCATCGTGCGCTCAATCCTTGCCGGTCTCATAATGTCCTCTCGCTCAAGTCCACCTCGGCGAAGTTAAGACGCCGGCCCTCAGTGCGGCAGGGCCGTCCGGCCTGAAAATGGACGCTTTATGAGCGTGGAAACGGCCGGGAGACAGGACTTAGGTCCCGTCGATCATGCGCCGAACGGTCCTACAGTGCGTGTTTGCCGAGGTGTTGAGTTCGGGGTGGATAGAGAAAAGGCGATGCGATGGAAGGTGAGACGCGATGGCGGTCTCCGAGCACAAGATGAGTACCCGGCACGGGCACCACGCGCTGGTGCGGGTGGTGACCCCCAAGCCGCTGACCGAGTCGCCCGCGGCCCGGTACACCTGGGCGGTCGCGCGGCTGGCCCTGGGCTGGGTCTTCCTGTGGGCGTTCCTGGACAAGCTGTTCGGGCTGGGTCATGAGACCCCGGCCGCCAAGGCGTGGACCAAGGGCGGCAGCCCGACCGAGGGGTTCCTGAAGTTCTCTCCGAAGGGCCCGTTCGCCGGGTTCTACCACGACATCGCCGGCGCGGCCTGGGCCGACTGGCTGTTCATGATCGGGCTCGCCGGAGTCGGCGCCGCCCTGATCCTGGGGATCGGCATGCGGATCGCGGCGGCGGGCGGCGCGGCGCTGCTGGTCATGATGTGGTCGGCGGTCCTGCCCCCGGCCAACAACCTGTTCATGGACGACCACCTGATCTACGCGGTCGTGATCATCGGCCTGGCCCTGGTCAGCGCCGGCGACACCCTCGGCCTGGGCCGCTGGTGGGCCAAGATCCCCCTGGTCGAGCGCCTCCCGATCCTCAAGTGACCCGAAGCGGGATCCGCAGGGGCGCTCACTCCGGTGAGCGCCCCTGCGGCGTGCCGGTCGAGTTTCACCTTCCCCCGGCGCACGAGCGGGCCGGCGACCGGGGGAGACCACCAGGGGCAGGCGTCTCGGGCGGTGCGGGACGCGACGACGCTCGCCGCCCGGCGCCCGGCCGTATCGAGCGCCTCAGGGGTGACGATGTCGAAGTCGCGGTCGGGAACGTTCAGGAGCGCGATAAGGGTGGCGAAGATATTCGTGGGCTTCTTCCCGCGCGGTTCCGCCGCGCCCTGCAGGTTGAAGTTGCGCCAGGTGCCGCCTTCGCTGCCCCGCCCGAGCCGGTCGTGGACTTGGGCGAGGAGGTCGTGGACTTGGGCGAGGAGGTCGCGAGCCTCGGGTTCCCGGGTCGGCGAACACGACGTGGTCGAGGACCTGCGCGGCCCAGCGCGTCTCACCGGCTTCGAGGGCCGCTCTGGCCTTGGGCATGATGCTGTCCGCGCCGCCCATGAACTCGACGTGCTTCCTCGCCGACTCCTTCGGCGGCAGCTCCCGCAGGTGCCTGGGTTTGCGGTCGAAGGCCCGGAGCCCACACACCCGGGTCTCGCGCCGCTCCCGGGTGCCGAAGTCGAGGAAGCCGAGGTCGAGCGGCTTATTCAGCTTGTAGGCCCGGCCTCCGACGAAGAAGACGACGCCGCTGTCGGTCTCGCTCACGGCCGCGCCCACCTGGTCGGGCATCGCGTCTCACGCCCTCGGATAGGCGGTGCCGGTGGCGGCCCCGCAGCGGGCGCTCGCCGGCGTCGTCGGGCTTGAACTCCCCTTGGGCCCCGCCCGGAGGGCGGGCGGGGCCCACGTGGGACTCACAGGAACTCGGCCCGGTCCAGGGCGAACCTGATGAACTCCCCGCGGTCCCAGCGCCCGGTCCCGTACCACCATCCGGCCCGCACATGGGCAGGGACGGTGTAGCCGCCATAGGAAGCCTCCCCGCTGAAACGGGCGCCGAAGACATGCCGCCCGAACGCCCCGCCCTCCGGGGCGCCCCACCGGTCGAGCGTCAGCTCGGTCAGCGCGCCCTCCGGCGAGACGGTCACGGTGACCGAGTGCGCGGTGCCGCCGATGATCAGGTCGGCGCGGGCGCGGTCACCGCTGACCGGAGCCCACGACACGGTGGGGGACAGCGCCACGGCCGGGGCGAAGACGAACTCGCTCGCCAGCCGTCCCGCGGCGCTGCGGGTGATGTCGGGTCCGGAGGCCGACATGACGGGGACCGCGCCGAGCAGCCGCCAGCGCATCTCCCCGTCGCCGCCGCTGTAGCGGTCGAAACCCCTGACCGGCAGCCCAGCGACCCGGGCGCGGGCGGCCCAGACGAAGCCGTGCGGGGGACGCAGGATCTGGGTCGCGCGGAAGGCCCGCCAGGACCCGAGCCGTATCCGCCCGCGCATGTGCAGCAGCGCAGCGGGCGACAGCGGCGTGCCGGGCCGGATCGCGTGGCCCAGCCAGCGGCGGGCGGGCTCGGGCAGGTACCGGGTGATCTCCGGGTCGAAGGGCGTCCCGGACCCTGGGACCGCCGCGAGGTCCGTCCAGTCGCGCCCCGCCGCTTTCGTCAACCACGCAGGCGGCGGCGCCGGACGGGGATGAACCGGAACCGGCTCGGGGCGACTCGTGTCCATCGCGCTCCTCCTCCGTCGACGACCGATTACAGGGGACCGTCCGGACGCGTCCGGCGGGCACGGTCGTAGGTCCCTTGCCCCGCGGAGGATGGTCCCGTTCGCCGGGCGCCTTCCGGGGGTGGTCCGGGCGGGTCCTTCGGCCCTGTGCGGTGCCTCCCCGCGGTGGTGTGCTGGTCATGGCGGCGAAGTGGCGTCGTCGATCTCTGATCGGGGCCGGCCCCGCGGAGCGTGGAGCGGCCCGCCATGGCGGGGGAGGTGAGCGCGGTGGGCGTACTGACCGGGGAAGAGCTCGCTCATGAGCCGTTCCTGCGGGGCATGAGGAAGGCCGATCTGACAAGGCTCGCGACGGCGGGTCGCCGTGTCACCATCCCGGCCGCGCAGCGGATGTGCGCGGAGGGGCGGCCGGCGGATCGGTTCTGGCTCATCGACGGCGGGACGGTGACGGTCGACCGGCTGCTGCCCGATCGGTGCTCGATCGTCGAGACCCTCGGGCCCGGGTCCGTGCTCGGCTGGTCGTGGCTGTTCCAGCCGCGGCGCTGGGCGCACGGGGCCGTGGCGAGCACGCGTGTCGACGCCATCGAGTTCGATGCCCGGCTGGTGCGGACCCTCTGCGCGGTCGACACGGCCCTCGGGTACGAGCTGACGCGGCGGTTCGCGGAACTCGTCGTCGCGCGCCTCCGCGCCGCCGGGGGATCCGGCGGGACGACAGACCAGGGGAGCGGTACAGCGGTACGTCATGTGCGAACACTGCGGATGCCAGGCCATAGAGTCGATCAAGCGGCTGACCAATGAGCACGATCTCGTCGTCGACCTGATCGGTGAGGTGCGTTCCGCCGGCCGCGCGGGCGACCAGGACCCCCGGCGAGGGCCGTCGACTTCCCCGACCACTTCGAGGCCCTCGTGCACGAGCACCGCCTCGTCGGGGCCGCACTCTCCGAGGCGGCCCGAGCGGTGGAGCCGGGCGCGGAGCAGCGGCTGCTGGTTCTTCGTCCGGCTCACCCCCGAGAAGATCCGGGCGGCGCCTATCCCGCCCGGCCGCTGATCTCCTCGATCGCCTCCCACCGCGTGACGATGACGCTCCACGCGGTCCGCAGTGCGGGTTCGAGGTCGTCGGCCTCGAAGGTCAGGGGGCGTCCCGCCTGGACCGCGTCCATCTTGGCGCCGGGCGCCGTGGCGAACACCAGCGCGGTGCCGTCCATGACGAAGTTCACCGGCAGGACGGAGGCGGTGCCGTGGTCCCCGGCCCACGCGATCCGGCCGACCGCGGCGCCGCGCAGCAACGTCAGGCAGGCGCCGGTGTCGAGAGTCTGGAGTCCGGTGGTCATGGCGCCTCGATTCTGGTGCCCGCGCCGCCCGCGAGCAGGGCGGGCGCGTCGGCGAGGGAGCCGATGACCGCGACGGCGCCGGGCCGGTGCTCGGCGAAGCCGCAGGCCGCCTCCGCCTTCGGCCCCATGGAGCCGCTCGGCAGATCCATCGCGCGCAGCCGGTCAGGGGTGATGGCGCGGATGGGACGGGCGTTCACGGTGCCGTGGTCGCGCATCACGGCGGGGACGTCGGTGAGCAGCATCAGCGTGTCCGCCTTCAGCCGCTCCGCGAGGAGGGCGGCGGTGAGGTCCTTGTCGACGACGGCCTCGACGCCGTGGTGGTCGGGGTCGACCGGGACGCCGCCGCCACCGGCCGCGATGACCACGCAACCGCCGTCGACGAGCCGCCGCATGGTCGGAAGCTCCAGGATGTCGCGCGGTTCGGGGGAGGGGACGACCCTTCGCCACATGCGGCCGTCCTGCCGCATCGCCCAGCCCCGGTCCTCCCGCATCCGCCTGGCCTCGGCCGGCGGGTAGCCGCGGCCGATGAACTTGGTCGGATCATCGAAGGCGGGGTCGGCCGGGTCGATCAGGGTCTCGGTCAGCAGGGCGACGACCTCGCGGCCGGGAAGGGCGCGGCGCAGTTCCCGGATCAGCCAGTAGCCGATCATGCCCTGCGTCGCGGCGCCGAGGACGTCGAGCGGGTAGGGCGTGCTGAGCTCCGGGTCCGCGGCGCTCTCGATCGCCAGCAGCCCGACCTGCGGGCCGTTCCCGTGCGTGACGATCAGCTCGTTGCCGCCGGCCAGCGCCGCGAGGCCGCGGACGGCCTCGCGGACGTGGGCGATCTGGACGGCGGCGTCCAGGGGTTCCCCGCGCCGTAGCAGCGCGTTGCCTCCGAGCGCGGCGACGATCCTCATCGGTGTCCCTCCAGCCGGTCGGTCAGGAGGGCGTACAGGACGGCTTGGGCGGCGGGGAGCCGGTTGGCGGCCTGCCGGAAGGCCAGCGAACGGCCGCCGTCGATGACGGCCGCGGTGACCTCCTCGCCGCGGTGGGCGGGCAGGCAGTGCATGAACACGGCGTCCTCGGCGGCGCGGTCCATGAGGTACTGGTTCACCTGGTAGGCGGCGAGCACGTCCTTGCGGTGCGTGCGTTCGTCCTCGGAGTCGCCCATGGACAGCCAGACGTCGGTGTAGACCACGCTCGCGCCGCTGACGGCCGCGACGGGGTCCTGCGTCACCATGATGCTTCCGCCGCGCCGACGGGCTTCGGCCTCGGCGGACGCGAGGGTCTCGCCGGTGGGCAGGTAGCCGTCGGGGGCCGCGATGGCGATGTCCATGCCGGCGAGCGTCGCGGCCTCCAGCAGGCTGCGGGCGACGTTGTTGCCGCCGTCGCCGACGTAGGCGATCCGGTGACCGCGCAGGTCGCCGAAGTGCTCCTTGACGGTCAGCAGGTCGGCGACGGCCTGAAGCGGGTGATGGCCGTCGGTCAGCGCGTTGATCACCGGTATCGGAGCGGCGGCGGCCAGGTCCGCGACGTCGGCGTCGGCGAAGGTGCGGATGACGACGGCGGCGGCGTAGGAGCCCATGACGCGCGCGGTGTCGCCGATGGTCTCCCCGCGCCGCAGCTGCAGCTCGTCCGGGCCGACCGTGACGGGGGTGCCGCCGAGGCGCGTGACCGCCGCCGCCGTGGACAGCCGGGTCCGGGTGGACGGTTTGGCGAAGTACATCGGGACGATCCGCCCGGTGAGCAGGCCGGGTTCGGCGGCGGGCTCGTCCTGGAACCCGGCGGCCAGCTTCAGCAGCAGGGACAGGTCGTCGGCGCTCAGGTCGGCGACGCGCAGCAGGTCCTTCACGGGGTCACCTCGTCGCGATGGAGGGGGCAGGTCATGCAGCGGGGGCCGCCGCGGCCGCGGCCGAGCTCGCCGCCCGGGATGGTGACGACCTCGATGCCGTGGCGGCGGAGCATGGTGTTGGTGGTGACGTTGCGCTCGTAGGCGACGACGACGCCCGGCTCGACGGCCAGGACGTTGTTCCCGTCGTCCCACTGCTCGCGCTCGGCCGCGCGGACGTCCTGTTCGGCGGTCAGGACGTGGACGTGGGCGAGGCCCAGGGCGCGGGCGATCGCGGGGAACAGCGCCTCGTTCTCGTGCACCGCGACTTCGCCCGCACGCCCCGGCGTCAGCGTGTAGGAGCGCAGCGGAGGCAGTTCGGGATAGACGGTGAAGACGTCCTTGCCGACCATCGTCATGACGGTGTCCAGGTGCATGAACGCCCGCCGGCGCGGCAGCCGGGCGGCGATGACGCGTTCGGCGGCTCCGGCGGCGAACAGGCGCTGGGCGAGCAGCTCGATGGCCTGCGGGGCGGTCCGCTCGCTCATGCCGATCAGGACGAGGCCGTTGCCGAGGACATGGACGTCGCCGCCCTCGATCGTGGGGAGGGTGAAGTCCGCGCCGGGGTACCAGACGGTCGGGGGCCGCTCGGCGAACATCGGGTGGAACCGGTAGATCGCGCTGAGGTGCAGGGTCTCGCGGCGGCGGGCGGGCTTGGCCATCGGATGCAGCGTCACCCCGCCGTACACCCATGCCGACGGGTCCCGGGTGAACAGGTGGTTCGGCAGCGGCGGCAGGACGAAGTCGCCGTCGTCGAGCGAGGCGAGCAGCAGGCTGTGGACGGCCAGGCCCATCTCCGCCTTCGTCAGGCCGCCGACGAGGTGCCGGGCGAGGGTGTCGGGGTCCATGCCGTCGAGCGCGGCCCGCACGGGGCCGGCCAGCGTCGGGCCGAGCACGGTCTCCGACGCGGTGTGGTCGAGCACGTGCGCCCGTGCCTGCTCGATCTTGAGGGTCTCGGCCAGCAGTTCGCCGAGGTAGTGGACCTGGACGCCGCGCTCGCGCAGGGTGTCGGCGAACACGTCGTGCTCCTGGCGGGCGCGCTTGGCCCAGAGCACCTCGTCGAAGAGCAGGTCGTCCTTGTTGTCGGGGGTGAGGCGGAGGAGTTCGAGGTCGGGGCGGTGCAGCAGCACCTGGCGCAGCCGCCCGACCTCGGAGGAAACGGTGAACACGGAGACGTCCTTTCAGGGGCGGGTCAGGCGGCCTTGGCGGGCGACTCGGGCCCGCTGCCCACGGCCTTGATCGGGGTGCGGTTCTCGCGGTACTTCAGCCAGGCGTAGACGGGCATCCCCGCGAAGATCAGCAGGGTGCCCTTGTAGACGACCTCGTACCCGGCGCCGGCGATCGCCCAGACCGAGTACCCGAACGCCAGCAGCGCGATCACCGCGTCGCGGGCGAGACGGCGCCCGGAGAACGCGGCGCGGTCGGTGGCCAGCAGGACCAGCTCGGCGGCGGCCGCGTAGGCGTAGGGGATGACGGTGGTGAGGGTGGCCAGCAGGATGATGAAGGTGAACTGGTCGACCAGGCTGCTGTTGTAGTTCATGACCATCAGCACGGTGACCAGGACGCTGGACACCACGAGCCCGGCGACGGGGGTCCCGCCGCGTCCGGTGCGGGCGAAGAAGCGGGGGAACAGCCCGTCGCGCGCAGCCGCGTAGGGCACCTGCCCCTGCAGCAGGATCCAGCCGTTCAGCGCGCCGAACGCGCTGATCGCGGCGCCCGCCGCCACCAGGTCGGCCGCCCAGCCGCCGAACGCGGCGTCCGCGGCGTCCGCGAACGGCGCCGTCGAGGTCGCCAGTGCCGCAGCGGGGACGAGGCCGAGGACGGCGACGGTGCCGAGGATGTAGATGAGTGCGGTGACGACGGTGCCGGCCACGGTGGCGCGGGGGATCGTCCTCTCGGGGTCCTCCACGTCCTCGGCGGGGACGGTCGCCGACTCCAGGCCGATGAACGACCACAGGGTCAGCGCCGCGGCGGCGGTCACCGCCGAGAAGGCACTGGTCCCGCTGGCGTTGAACGGACCGAAGTTGGCGGACTCGACGAAGAACAGCCCGCCGACCGCGATCAGCAGCAGCGGCACCAGCTTCACCGCGGTCGTCACGACCTGGACGAGCCCGCCCTGCCGGACGCCGTAGGAGTTGACCGCGGTCAGCGCCCAGATCGCTGCCAGCCCCACGCCGGCGGCCAAGGGCTTGTCCGTGCCGAGCGCGTGCCAGAAGTGCGCGAGGTACCCGACGAACGCCACCGCGATCGCCGCGTTCCCGGCCCACACCGCGATCCAGTAGCCCCACGCGGTCTGGAACCCGACGAAGTCGCCGAACGCCCGCCGCGCGTAGGCGTACGGCCCGCCGGTCTCCGGGTAGGCGCGCGCCAGCCGCGCGAACACCAGCGCCAGCAGGACGGCGCCGGCGGCCGTGAAGACCCAGGCGACCAGGGAGACGGGACCGTACTTGGCCAGCGAGCTCGGCAGCAGGAAGACCCCGGATCCGATCATGTTGCCCACGACCAGAGCCGAGGCCATCCAGAGCCCCAGTCTCCGCCGGACGGGTTGCGTGCGCATGAGCGCCTCCTCGATGAGCGGCCCACGTGCCGCGCCATCAGCTGATCACCGGCCGGCCCGGGCGCGCGCCGGGCATCGGTCCCGCGCACGCGCGGACCAAAGTCCCGAACGGGCCGAGACCATCGGCCCCCGGATCACCGGCTCCGGCCCCGGGCGCGCCGCCGCCGGTCGCCGCGCGGGCGGTCCGCGCGCGTCGCCGGCGGCCGGGCGCGGTGGCGGCCCGCGAGCTGCCCTCCGGGCGGCCGGTGCCGGGAAAGCGGGAGGACGCCGAGAAGGACCTGCGGCTGATCGGGCTGGTGGGCCTGTACGACCCGCCGCACCTCCAGGTCGCCGCCGTGGTCCGCCGCTGCAACGACGCGGACCTGCGCGTCCACGTCGTCACCGGCGACAACGGGTCCACGGCGTCGACCATGGTGCTGACCGGCGAGCCCGCCCCGCCCGTTGACCGTTTGCTCGAACAAGTGCAGCAGTCGGTGTTCAGCAGCCGGCGACCGGACGGGCTCAGAGGAGCGTGCTGGGGGCTTGGGGTCAGGAGAGCTGGAGGTCTCGGCGCTGGAAGAGGACGCATGCCAGCGCGCAGAGCGCCCCCGCCAGGGCGACCGTGATGACGACCGTGAGGGCGTCCGGGGATTCGGTGGGCGCCGAGGCCATGTAGTGGAAGAACGAAGCCTTCCTCAGCCAGTGGGTGCCGGGTTCCAGCGAGCCCAGCATGTCCGCGAGCAGGGAGCCGATGACGGCGGCGTAGACGGCGACGCCGGCGGCGCGGGGCGCCAGGGCGAGCACGCAGGCGCCGATGCCGAGGACGAGGAGGGACGTCGGCACGAGGTTCAGGCCGGTGACGACCATCGAGCCGAACCCGACGCCGGTGCCGCGCATCGCGGCGCCGAGCCAGGCACCGACGCCGGAGAGCAGCCCCGCGGTCGTGATCGCGGCGCCGGTAAGGGCGAGCCTGCCGACGAGCACGGAGATCCGGGACGCGGGACCGGCCAGGACGTGGGCCGTCCGGCCGGAGGTCTCCTCCGCCGCCATCGCGGCGAGCTGGCCGGCGGGGATCAGGGCGACGATGGCGGCGACGAACAGGAACGCGACGCTCAGGTAGCGGTCGACCAGGGCGCCCTGTGGCGTGAACTTGTCCAGGGCGTTCGCCAGGGATCGGGTCGAGGTGTCGGTGACGACCTTGGCGAGGCTGCCCAGCGAGAGGGCGGCCGCGCCCGCGCCGGCGCACCATGCGGCCAGCGTGGGAAGTTCCAGCCGCGCGGCGAGGGCGGTGGGGGAGCCGAGACCGGACAGCCGTGGAGGCGCCGTGTCGCGCGACGCCAGGAGCCCGGCCCCCGTGTCGCGGCGGGCCGACAGCCCGATCGCCGCGGCCGTCAGGGCGATCGCCGCGGCGGCGGCCGGCAGGAGCGGGAGCAGGGCGTCGCGGGTGAACGGGCGGAGCAGCTCGGACCATCCGAACGGGGTCAGCCACAGCAGCCAGTGCATGTGGGGGCCGCTGTCGCCGAGCATGCGCAGGACGAACAGCACGGCGAACGCACCGAACCCCATCCCGGCCGCGCCGCGCCGCGTCGCGGCGAGCTGCGAGGTGAGCGCGCCGATGGCGGCGAACAGCACGGGGTTGATCACCAGGCTCAGCCCGTACAGCAGCGTCGAGCCCGTGCCGAACTCCAGCCGCGAGTCGCGGCCCGCGAGCAGCAGGACGGCGACCGCCCCCGTGAAGACGATCCCGACGGCGGCCATGAGTCCCGCCAGCGTGGCGGCGGTGGCGCGGACGGGGGTGGTCCGGCCGGAGAGGAGCATCTGCCGGCGGCCGGCGTCCTCTTCGCCGCGCAGCAGGCGCGTGGCGGCGAGCAGCGCCCAGATGGCGCCGATCGTGGTGAGGAAGACGAAGTTCTTGTAGACGGTGTAGCCGCCGGCCGTCCCGATGTCGGCCACGGGGCCGAGGAGGACCGCGAACCCGCTGTCCCGCCCGGTCGTGGACGCGATGGCCTGACGCTCGGCCGACGTCGGATAGGTGCCGGCGTAGGTGACCGCCGAAGCCGCGGCGGAACCTCCGAACACCAGCGCCCACGCCGTGGCGGCGACCCACGTCCTCCTCAGCGCGCTGCGGGCGATGGCGGGCTCGGCGGCGCCGCTGCGGCTCGCGTGGACGGCGAGCGGTGTCAATGCGTCCTGCATCTCGTCTCCTCGGCGCCGGTCAGTCGGCCGTGCCGTACTGGGCGATGAACAGCTCCTCCAGGGAGGGCTCGCGGGTCGTCAGCTTCTCCAGCCCCGCGGGTGCGAGGGCGTGGAGCAGCGGGCGCATGGGCCCGGACACGTCGCATTCGACGAGGCGTCCGTCGACGGCGACGTTCCGGATGCCCGGAACGGCGGACAGGTCGGGGACGGCGGAGTCGAGGCGCGCCCGGACGTGGGTCGCCGCGAGCCTGCGCAGGACCTCCAGCGAGCCGGTCTCCGCGATGCGGCCGGCCCGCAGCATCGCCACGCGGTCGCACACGGCCTCGACCTCGCTGAGGATGTGCGACGACAGCAGCACGGTCTGCCCCCGGTCCCGGGCCTCCCGCACGCACTGCCGGAACACCTGTTCCATGAGCGGGTCGAGGCCGGTCGTCGGCTCGTCCAGGACCAGCAGCCGCGGCCGGGCCGCGAACGCCGCGACGAGCAGGACCTTCTGGCGGTTGCCGTGGCTGTAGGAGCGGACCTTCTTGTCGACGTCGAGCTCGAAGCGGCGGACGAGCTCGGCGCGGTAGGGCTCGTCCACCGAACCGTGGACCGTGTTCAGGAAGTGCAGGGTCTCCGCGCCCGTCAGGGAAGGCCAGAGGTTCGCCTCGCTCGGCACATAGGCGAGGTCCCGATGGATCTCCCGGGCCGCGCTCCGGACGTCCAGCCCGAAGATCGTCGCGGAACCCGAGGTCGGGCGGATGAAGCCGAGGAGGAGGCCGACGGTCGTGGACTTGCCGGCGCCGTTCGGCCCCAGGTACCCGAACACCTCGCCCTGCTCGACCTCCAGGTCGAGCGCGTCGAGCGCCGTCGTCCGCCCGTAGCGCTTGGTGAGCCCCCGGGTCTCGATCACCGTCGTCATACCGGCCGCCCGCTTCCGGTCCGCTCGCCCGCGGGAAAGCGCCGGTCGAGGCCGGTGACGCGCAGGATCGTGCGCAGCAGCGGCTGGCCGCCGGTCAGCGTCAGGCCGCCGCCGCGCCGCGCCGCGATCTCGTCGGCGGCGACCAGTGCCCCCAGCCCGGTCGCGTCGCAGAACCTCAGGTCGCGGGCGTCGATCTCGACCCGCGGTGAGCCCGTCTCGACGATCTCGGTCAGGAGGTCCTCCAGGCGGGCGGCCGTGAGGATGTCGAGCTCTCCGGCCACGATGACGCATCGGGGCGGCCCGGACCGGACCGTGGTGCGCAGCTGTGCGGACGGCGTGGGCCATCCGGTCGTCGTGTTCATGCGAATCGTCTCCTGTCCCGCTCGCCGAGCGGCCGTCTCAAGCCTCCGGTGAGAGGCGGAGCCGACTCCAGGGACCAAGGTCCCGTGCGCTTCCGTGGAAGTCCGGGTCTTCCGGAGCGCCGGCCGCTTCAGACGCCCCCGATGCGGCGAGGCCGGGCCGGGGCGGGGCGGGGGACCACCGGCCGCGGCGCCGCCTCGCTCCCGAGCTGCAGCAGCATGGAGGTCACCAGGCTGTCGAGCCAGGCCAGGGTGCCCGAGCACGCGATCCGCGTGTCGGCGGGGCCGGGACGTTCGCCCAGCGCCGGGATCAGCCGGTGCGCCTCCTCGGCCAGCGGCGCCGACACCGACGCCAGGATCTCCCCTCGCACCTGGTCGAAGAGCCGGCCGATCCGGCGGCTCTCCGCGTCGTCGTGGCGGCCGGCGTGCACCTCACGGTCGAGCATCGTGAGTCGGCGCCAGGCGCGCAGCAGCCGCGCCGGTGCGATCACCATGGCGCCGGTGCGCCGCGCCTCCTCGGGCCCGCCGATGAGGATGACGATCTGCGTGGTGGGCGGCTGGGCCGTGCCCGCCGTCTCTCTCACGAGGCCTTCGCTCATGGGTTCCTCGCCCCCTCGGCCGGAAGTGCCTCCCTCATCTCCATTGCAGTCCGCGGAGCGGTTAAGGGACAGGGCCATAGGACCCGTGGGTCAGGGCGACCTTCGGCCTCAGACGACCCCCTGAGCGACCGTGGCGGGGCGCACGTCCGCGCGGGCGGCGCCGTTCCCGGGACGCTCCGCGCAGAGCGCGTCCAGGACCGCGCCGCCGGGGAGGGCGAGGGCGTGGGCGGCGGTGGATCCGGCGTGCGGGCCCGGCGGGGACGTAGGCACCGGCGAAGCAGGGACCTTCGTCCCCTGCGCGCGGGTCCGCGCGTGTCCACGCTGGAGCTGTCGGCGAGCACCGACCGACTCTGCCGAGGCGGCGCACGCCGCGACTGCTGAGGAGAGAGAACATGAAGGTCCTGGTGGCGTACGCCTCCGAACGCGGGGGCACCGCGGAGATCGCCGAGTGGATCGGCGCCGAACTGCTCCGCACGGGAGTGGACGCGGAGGTCAGCCCGGCCAGGGACGTCACGACGCTCGACGGCTTCGGCGCCGTCGTCCTCGGCGGCGCCCTTTATGCCGGGCGCTGGCATCGGGAGGCGCGCCATTTCGTCCGCCACCACGCCGGAGCCCTGGCCGAGCGGCCCGTGTGGCTGTTCAGCAGCGGGCCCCTCGACCGTTCGGCGGACGAAGGCGGGCTCGATCCGGTGCCGGGCGTGGCGAAGCTCGCCCGCCGCGTCGGCGCGCGGGGGCACACCACCTTCGGCGGCCGGCTCGACCCCAGCGCCTGCGGCTTCCTGGCCTCGAGGATCGCCAAGCGGGCGGGCGGTGACCACCGCGATCGCGACCGCGTCCGCGCGTGGACGGACGGCATCGCCGCGGACCTGCGGGCGGTGAGCGCATGAACGGCATGTCGTCGGGAGTGGCGGATCCGAGCAGAGCCTGCTCGCCTTGACTGGGCGGCGGACGAGGCGGTCCGCCGAAACGCGCTGATGCGGAGCCCTCAACGTCATCACACCGTGGCCGTTCGACATGTCCGTCGATCCCCGCGCGCCGCTACCTCGCGGGGCGCGGGATCCAGACCACCGGGCTGGAGATCACGAGCGACTTCCTGCTGCACGAGAGCGAGGACGCCGACATGGACATGGACACCGGCGGGTCTGCGCGCCGGCGTTGTCGAAGATGGTCAGCGGACGCCGGTCCCTCGATGTGACGTCGACGGTGGCGTGCACGGGTACGAAGGCATCGAGTTTCGCCGACTGCATCTGACCCACGAAGTCGCTCGGCGGCGCTGCCAGCCGCACCTCGCCACCGTGCTCCTGGGACCGGGCCGACACCTCCATGAGAGCCTGCACACCCTCCTTCTCTTCGAACAAGGCACCGGAGAGGTCGAACACGAGTTGGTCGCTGGGCCGGCGGTGCACCTGCTGGATGTAGGTGCCCAAGTCGTCCGCCATCGCCGTGCTGACGTATCCGGTCACGATGATCACTGTGACGCCCTCGACGGGGTGGCGATGCGACAGCTGAGATGAGCTCACCCTCGTGCCTTTCGTCCGGAGCACCGGAGGCGACCTCCCGTCCCGATCGGGCGGCCGGAGGACGGATGCAGCATTCGTCCGTACCCAACATGCCAAAGCCGACCTGCCCCCGCAGCCCGTGTTGCCTACGTTCACAGGTCATTGCCGGCGTACGAGAGGTTGAAGCTCTTGTTGACCAGCGGGAAGTCGGGGACGATCGCGCCGGTCAGCGCGACCGGCAGGGCGGGCCAGTTGAAGAACGAGGGGTCGACGATCTTGGTGCGGGTGAGGGTGCCGCCGGGGGCGAGCTCGACGCGGTGGACGATGGTGCCGCGCCATCCTTCGACGATGCCGACGCCGGATGCCGGCTCGGTTCGCGGGGTGAGCGGCGGCCAGGAGGACGCCGCGCCTGGGGACATGCCGTAGGTGAGGTCGTTGATGACGGCGATCGAGGTGGTGATCTCGCGAGTGCGGATCTGGAAGCGGGCCAGGACGTCGCCGGTGGCGGCGGTGGGGACGGTCAGCGCCGGCTGCAGGTCGGTCATGGGGTGGTCGCGGCGGGCGTCGGTGTCGATGCCGCTGGCGCGCGCGATGTAACCGAGGGCGCCCAGGTCGCGGGCGGCTTGGGCGGTGAGCGGGGCGGTGCCGGTGAAGCGGTCGGCGACGACGGTGTGGCCGAGTGCCAGGTCGACGAGTTCGGTGATGTCGGCCTCGAGCGCTCGCAGCGCCTGCGGGTCGGGGATGACGCGCACGATGGCGCCGCCCAGGACGATCCCGCCGCGCAGCAGCCGGTGTCCGGTGGTCAGGGCGTTGAGGCGCAGGAGTTGCTCGCGGACGCGGCCGAACTGGGCGTTGAGGACGGAGTGGCCGACGTCGTTGCACAGGGCGCCCAGGTCGGTGACGTGGTTGTAGAGCCGTTCGAGTTCCAGCAGGGTCGCCCGCATGCGCTGCGCGTCCGGGGAGACTTGCAGGCCGAGGGCGTCTTCGACGGCCAGGCAGAAGGCCAGGGTGTGGCCGACGGTGGTGTCGCCGCTGACGCGTTCGGCGATCGGCAGGGCGGCCGCGGGGGATTTTCCGTGGAACAGCTTCTCCAGGCCTTTGTGGACGTACCACAGGCGGGCCTTCAGTTTGAGGATGGTCTCGCCGACGACCGAGAACCGGAAGTGGCCGGGTTCGATCATTCCGGCGTGCACGGGCCCGACCGGGATCTCATAGACCCCGGGTCCTTCGACCTGGACGAACGGGTAGGGGCCCTCCGGGTCGCCGAACGGGGGCGGCGCGCCGGCGTCGTCGCGCATCGGGTACCAGCCGCGGGGCCAGTGGTGGTGGCGGACCAGGCGGCGCGGGAGCGGGTGGTTTTGCGGGACGATTCCGTACAGATCGTGCATTTCGCGTTCGAACCGGCCGGCGGGGAAGCTGAGGCGGGCCAGGCTCGGCAGCACCGGGTCGGCCGGGTCGAGCCGCACGTGCAGTTCGGTACGGCGCTCGGGCTCGTTCTGGCCGTGTCTCGCCTTGGTGAACAGGTAGACCACGCGCAGGGTGTCGGGGTCCTGGTGAGCCGCGGTCAGGGCCAGCCGGAACCCGTCGCCCAGCAGTGCGGCGGCGCGGCCGGGCAGTACGCGGGCGTCGACGTCGGCTCTCACCCGTTCGGGCTGATGCGTCGACGGATCGACCGGTGGACCCTCGGTCCGGCCGCGGGCCTGGCCGGGGTGCGGGTCGGGCGGGTTGTCGTCAGGCGAGGTCATCGGTGTGCTTCCAGGATCGCGGCCGCGTGGTCCAGCAGAGAATGCAGCGGCCAGACGGTGATGCCGACCGCGGCGCAGGCCACCAGCCCCACAACGAGAGCCGCTGCGGCCGGGCGGAAGGGGACGGTGGCGGCGCCGGGGCCGGACTTGGGGGCGCCGAGCAGCATCCGGCCGGTCCGGGCGGCCAGGGACGCGGTGATGAGCAGCAGCAACGCCAGGGCGGCAGCGACGGCCCAGCCGAGTCCTGCGTTGAAGCCGGCGCGGAAGATGCCGATCTCGCTGGCGAACAGGCTGAACGGCGGGAAGCCGAGCAGTGCCACAACGGCCGCGCCGAACCCGCCGGCCACCAGGGGGGCGCGGGTGGCCAGTCCGCGGGCGGCGTCGATCCGGCTGCCGCCGACGGCCTGCTGGATCTGACCCGACGCCAGGAACGCCACGGACTTGGCCAGCCCGTGCCCGAGGACGTGCAGCAGCACCGCGGCGACGGCGAGTCGCGACCCGATCGCGGCGCCGAGAGCCAGCAGGGCCATGTGCTCCATGCTGGAGTAGGCGAGCATCCGCTTGTAGTCGCGTTGGGCGAGCAGCAGCGCCGCGGCCAACATGAGCGAGGCAAGCGCGATGATCAGCAGCAGCACCCGGACGAACCCGGCGCCGAGCGCGAGGTCGGCGATCACCTTCACCCGCAGCACGGCGTAGAAGGCCACCGACAGCAGCACTCCCGACATCAGCGCGGAGACCGGTGCGGGCGCCTGGCTGTGCGCGTCGGGCAGCCAGGCGTGCAGCGGGGCCAAGCCCGCCTTGGCGCCGAATCCCAGCACCAGCAGCGCGACGGCGATCCGCGTGACGCCGGGATCCAGTTGCCGGGCGTGCGCGGTGAGCTGGGTGAAGTCCAGCGATCCGGAGGAGGGCACCTGAGCATGCTGGGCGGCGAAGTGCAGCAGCGCGATGCCCAGGAACGCCAGCGCGATACCGGTGGAGCAGATCACCACGTATTTCCAGGCGGCCTCGGTGGCGTTGCGGGTGCGGCGGTGCCCGACCAGGAACGCCGTCAAGATCGTGGTGGCCTCGACCGCGACCCACAGCACGCCGAGACTCGCGGCCAGCACGCCCAGCGCCATCGCCGCGACGAACGCCTGGGTGAGGACGCCGTAGCGGCGCATGTCGCGGCCGGTGGCATGTCCGGCGGCCTTTTCGGCGGCCAGGTATCCGGGGCTGGCGAGCATGGCCAGCAGCGCTACCGCGCCGATGACGATCAGCATGAACGCGCTCAACGCGTCCGCCCGCAGTAGCCCGCCCAGGCCGGTACGCGGACGGCCGGCACCCCAGGCGGCGAGCACGATCCCAGACGCCAGCAGGAGGGCCGTGGCGACGGCGCCCAGCCAGGCCGTGGCGCGCCGCCATCCCAGCGCCGCGTAGGCGCCTGCGGCAACGATCGGTGCCCCGATCGGGACGATCAACATCACGGTCATCAGTCCCGCAACTCCCGCAAGTCGTCCAGATCGGTATCGCCGAACGCGGCCCGGATCCGGGCCGTCAGCACCTGCAGCACCAGCACCGCCAGCAGCACGTCCAGAGAGACGCCGCCCTCCACGATCAGCGGCACCCCCGAGGTGGTCAGGAACGCCACCGCGGTGATGCCGTTGTCGACCAGCAGGAACCCCACCACCTGGGACAGCGCCCGCCGCCTGGTCACCAGGGCGAAGAACCCGATCAGCACCACGGTCAACGCGACCGGGACCGCGTGCGCCGCCGGTGAGGGATCCAGCGCCACCACCGGACGGGTCACCGCGTAGGCCACCAGCGCCAGCAGCGCCGCGACCACCAGAGAGGTAGCCACATTCACCAGCGGCTTACTCTCCCGGTTCGCACCCCCCGCAGGACCGGCCGCGCCACTGCTCGCAGCCAGAGCACGCCGCAGCAGCCAGGGCAGCAGCACCGCGCGCAGCAGCCCGATCCCCACCGCAAGGCCGATCACTTCGGTGTCGCCCTTGTGGACGCCGAGGACGGCGACCAGCGCGCTCAGCGCGGCGCCCTGAACGGCGAACAGCCGCACGATCGCGGCGAGGTCGCGTCGCCACAGCACCAGCACGCCCGCGAGCAGGAACGCGCCGCACGCCAGGTCCAGAAGCTGCACATACAGCGTGTGGTTCACGTGCCCGCCAGGAAGAAGGAAGCGGCGACGGCCAGCAGGGCCAGGACGAAGGAGCCGGCCAGCAGTTCGGGCACCCGGAACATGCGCAGCTTGGCCATGAACACCTCACCGGCGGCCAGCACGCCGCCCAGTACCGCGACCTTCGCCGCGTAGGCCGCCACCGCGAGCGGCAGCATCACCATCGACGCTCCGGCGATGCCCCAGGGCACGAACAGGTTCGCGACCAGGCCGAGCAGGAGCGTCAGCCGCGCCGCCGACGCCCACTCCACCATCGCCAGGTCCGGGCCCGCGTACTCCAGCACCATCGCCTCGTGGATCATCGTCAGCTCCAGATGCGTGGCGGGATTGTCGACCGGGATCCGTCCGGTCTCGGCGATGGTCACCACCGCCAGCGCAATCGCGGCGAGCAGGCTCACGGGCGAGATCACCCGCTGCGGTTCGTGCAGCGTGGAGGTGACGATCGCGCCCAGGTTGGTGGAGCCGACCCGCACCGACAGCGCGAACACCGACACCAGGATGGTGGGTTCCACCAGCGCCATCACCGTCATCTCGCGGCTGGCGCCCATCCCACCGAAGGCGGTACCGGTGTCGAGCCCGGCCAGCGCGAGCGCCACCGTGCCCAGCGCCAGCAGCGCCGTCACCGCGAACAGGTCCGCGGCGCCGTCCAGCGGCGACGCCGTCGTGGCGATCGGGATCACCGCGGCGATCACCAGCGCCGTCCCGGCCAGCAGCAGCGGCGCCACCCGGAACACCAGGCCCGTCCCATCCGGCGTGATCGGCTGCTTGTGCATCAGCTTGCGCAGATCCCGCCACGGCTGCAGCACACCGGCCCCGGCGCGTCCCTCCGAACGGGCCCGAATCTGCCGCATCAGCCCCACCAGCAGCGGCGCCCCGGCCCCCACCAGCACCACTTGCGCGGCCGCGCCGACCGAACCGGCGACCGTCACGCTCATCGCAGCACCGCCAAAGCGATCAGCACGCCGGTGAAGGCGGAGAAGCCGTACCCGACGTAGCGGTGGACACTGCCGTTGGCCAGCGGCCGGGCCGCCCGTCCCGCCCACGCCACCGCGGCCAGCACCGGCCGGTACAGCCGGTGCTCGACCCGGTCGCCCACCCGCGCCCGGTAGGTCACGCTGTCCACCAGATACGCCGACTCGGCCACCGGTGTGACGTCCACATCGGTCTCGGGGGCCAGCACGTCGTCGAACACCCGCTGCAACGGCTCGGCGAACGAGGTCGCGGTGTACTCCGTCCGCGCCGACATCGGCCCCGCCCCGCAATCCCACAGCCGCGCCCGCCTCCGCGCGAGACGTTCGGAACGCCGCGAGGCGGCGCCGCGCAGCACGGCGGTCAGCGCGACCACCGCCACCAGCAACGCGCCGACGATCAGCAGCGGGGACATCGTGCTCGGCAACCCCGCCACATGCAGCGTCCCCGCATCCGCCACCGGACCGGTCACCGCCTTGTACCCCGCCTTGTGCCCTGGCACCGCCACCGCCACGGCACGCGACAGCCCGCCGGCCACCGGGCCCGGGACCAGCGCCAGCCCGGTACAGCAGACCGCGGCCACCACCATGCCCGTCACCATCGACGGCGGACTCTCGTGAGCGCGTCCGGCCGCAGGCGTGCGCGGACGGGCCAGAAAACCCACCCCGAAAGCCTTGACGAACGTCGCGATCGCCAGCCCCGCCGACAACGCCACCACCGCCACCGCCACCGGCATCGTGACCGCGGCGAGGGTCCCTCCCGACGGCAGGGCGTGAATCAGGCTCTGCAACAGCAGCCATTCGGAGACGAACCCGTTGCCCGGCGGCAGCGCCGACGCCATCAACGCCCCCACCCCGAACAGCGCCGTCGTCGCCGGCATCGGCGACCGCAACCCGCCGAGCGCGTCCAAATCGCGGGTCCCGGTGGCGTGCAGCACCGATCCCGCCGCCAAGAACAGCAACGTCTTGAACCCCGCATGGTTGACCACATGCAGCAGCGCGGCGGTCAATGCCAGCGCAGCCAGCGCACCCGCGCCCGAGGACCCCAAGAACCCGCAGGCGCCGACACCGATCAGCACCAACCCCATGTTCTCGCAGGTCGAGTACGCCAGCAGACGCTTGATATCGGTGGCCACCGCCGCCTGCAAGATGCCGTACAGCGCCGAGACCGCGCCCGCCGCCAACACCAGCAGCCACCACCAGGCCGGTCCGCCGCCTAGCAGGTCCAACCCGACCCGCACGATCCCGTACACGCCCAGATTCACCATCGCCGCGCTCATCAACGCCGACACATGGCTCGGCGCCTCCGGGTGAGCGCGCGGCAGCCATACGTGCAACGGCACGATGCCCGCCTTGGAGGCGAACCCGGCGAAGGTCGCCACGAACACCGCCCCGCGAACCGCCGGTGACAGGCCGGCGGAGGCCGCCCGCATGGCGGCGAACGTCTCGCCGTGCGCCTCGGCCGCGAACGCCGCCAGTCCCGCGAGGGTGACCACCAAGCCCAGATGCGTCATCACCGCGTACCACAGCCCGGCCTCGGCCACCGCCGCCCGCCGCCGATGCTCGGCCGCCACCAGCAGCAGCGAGGCCAGCGCCATCAGCTCCCACGCCACCAGGAACGTGCTCACGCTCGCCGCAGCGGGCACCAGCAGCATCGCCGCCACGAACAGCGGCACCATCACCTGAGCGACCCGGCCGTCCACCCCGAGACCACCCGAGCCGTGGCCAGCAGCTTCATGACCAGCAGCTTCATGACCAGCAGCTTCATGACCAGCAGCTTCATGACCAGCAGGGTGGGGGCGGGTGTACCCGACGCCGTACACCGCCGCGCACACCGCGACCGCGCCCGTGACCGTCAGGAACACCCCGCTCAGCGGATCGACCGCCAACCGCACCCCCGCCAGGGGCAGCACATCGGGGAGCCATATACCCCAGGAGTGGCCCGCCATCGCCGCCGCCCCCGCCACCATCGCGGCCGCACCGGCGGCGCCCGTTCCCACACCAACGGTGATGCGGCGGGCTCGCCGCGGCAGCACCGTCCCTGCCCCAGCGGCGAGCGCACTGGACCCCATCGCCACACCGAACGCGGCACCCGTCAGGCTCATCGGCCGGTGAGTCCCCGAAGCGCCGCCACGATCGCCTCCGGCTCCGGGGGGCAACCACGCACCTCGACATCCACCGGAACCACGTCCCCCACCGCGCCGGCCACCCCGTACGCCTCGGCGAACACCCCGCAGTTGCGGGCACAATCACCGACCGCCACCACGATCTTCGGCTCCGGCACGGCCTCATAGGTGCGGCGCAACGCCACCTCCATGTTGCGGGTCACCGGCCCGGTCACCATCAGCGCATCGGCATGCCGCGGCGAGGCCACCTGCCGGGCCCCGTACCGCTCCGCGTCATACACCGGCCCGAACGCCGAGGCGATCTCCACCTCGCACCCGTTGCACGACCCCGCATCAACATGCCGGACCTGCACCGAACCGCCCAGAGCACGGGTTCCGGCCGACAAGGCCGCCTCAGGGCGGTCGGGCCGATCCTCGGCCACCCGGCCGGTCTTGAGGATCTTGCGCAGCAGATCTTTCACGAACTTCCTCTGTATGAGAGCCCGAAAGGGGGCCGACCATCAGGAAGACTACAGCCTTGCGCAATTGCCAATGTTGGCAACTGCGCAGCAAGCTGCTCCGTGGGTCGGGAGCGGCGGCGCCACTAGCTCTGCGAGATGCCGCTTTGAAGCCGAGGAGGGCTCAGCGAGGCGATTGCGGCTCGTCCTACCGGAGCCCCCTCGGTGTCACACGGAGACCCTAGGCCTGCTCGGATCCCTCGGAGCCGACACCGGCCGCCCGCAGATCGTCCAAGAGCTCCGCTTGCCCCGACAGCACCCCGGTCAGGATCGCCCGGGCGACCGCCAGCAACTCCGCCACACGCGGGCTGGTCAACGAATAGATCACCGTCGACCCTTCCTTGCGCGACACCACCAGACCGGCCCGCCGCAGCACCGCCAGCTGCTGAGACAGGTGCGCCGGCTCGATCCCCACCTCGGGAAGCATCTCCGACACCGCGTGGTCACGCTCGCTGAGCAGTTCCAGCACCCGGATCCGGGCCGGGTGCCCCAGCGTCTTGAAGAACTCTGCTTTCAACTGGTAAAGCGGCGCGCTCACACTGCCCATCTCCCTTCACCGCTCCAAGACGGCGGCGCCAGGTGCCCCGGTCCGGCATGCTCACCGGCCCGCCGCCAGCGCTCAGCAGTTCCTTCCCGCCATCAAGGCCGATCCTCAGACATCCGCCCGCCCAAGCGCCAACGTACGTCTTGACGCGCGAGCCTCAACGGAAGTGAGCCTGAACGACCGCGCAGTCTACAGGGCATCATCGAGCTGACTACATAGGCAATTGCTGAGATTGGCAATCACGAGAGGCGGGACGACGCAGCGGCGCGGGCGGCGACCGACCGCGGCGGCGACACCGGCACCGTCGCGGCGGGCATCGGCGCCCGCGTCGGCACCTGCTACGGTCTCGACGCGATCCCGAACGGCTGGACCGACCCGCTCCACGTCCGCTCGCCTGGCTACGGAGACGGTGTCTTGCGGCCACTGGAACTCCTCGACCTCGCACATCGCCTTATGACCTGATCGGGTCCTGCTGCGGACGGTGGTCGAGTGACAGCCGATCTCGGTGGCCGACCTCGGCGATCGTCAGGACCTGAGAGAGCTCGGTGCGTGACGCGGTGCTCATGGCATGATCGGGTTCGACGCGGCCGGCTTGATCTCCGCCGCGATGCACCCGCCGTTCCGACGCTGGCTGCTGGATGTCGCGCGGCACGATTTGTGCAGGCCGCGGCGTGCTAGATCGATCGGAAGCGGTCGAAGCCGAACGGCGCGACGCATCCGCCGGCCATGTCGACCTCGACGCCGGACCGGCAGCCGTGGACCAGCCGCCCGCCCAGGGCGACGTGCGCCTTGACCTGCTCGACCCTGCGCGGCTCGTTGAACCACGAGCCGCGGTACAGCTCGTCGATCATCTCGGCCTCGGCGGTGGTGAGACCGAAGACGACCTTGGCGGCTTCGCCGAACATCCAGGCGGGGCCGACGTTGGTGATCTCGCCGGACATCTCGACGCGGTTGAGCGCCATCATCGTGCCCATCTCGACCCCGGCCGCGCAGGTGGGCGGTGCTGACGCCCATGCGCTGCAGCGACGGGTCCGCCAGGTGCTCAGGGCGGAACAGCCAGGAGTGCACCGCGTACGCCGTCGTCAGCACCTCCGCCGGGTCGGTGGTGAGGCGGCCGTGCCGGCGGATGTAGTCCAGGGCCTGCTCCGGTCTCGCGGGACTCCAGCAGGTCGGTGCGGACGCTCTTCCAGTGGGTGCAGTTCGTTCTCAGGAACTCTCTCACCTGTATAGACGCGCGGTTCTGCGGTTCGGTTGCTGGCTTTCGCCGGTGCTGCGCAGGGATCGATACCAGCAGGAGCGCACGTTGTCGGCCACCGTGTCCGCCGGTCTGAGGGACGGGCGCCGGAGGTCAAGGGGGCGCATTTCTCGCTGGCCCGTGAGGGCACGATCGTCAACAGGGCTCAGTGGCGGTGGGCGCGGTCGTTGAGCGAGCGGTACTCCGCCGTGGTCATTCCCGACGACTCGATTCGGGAGAGCAGGTGGTCCACGCGGCGCTCCAGGTCGGGACCGGGCTCGAGTTCGAAGATCGTGGGTGAGGTGAGGGCGCGGGCTCTGATGTGCTCGCGCAGTACGGCGACCTGGTCCTCGGGCACCAGGAGCCTGCCCTCTTTGTTGATGAAGGCGGTGATCTCCTCGGGGGAGGCGTCCGGGCGCAGGCCGCGAGGCCACGCGCCCGCCTCGGCCAGGCGCTCCCGGTTGGACCACAGGACCTCGGCGGCCTTCTGCGCAGGGTTGGGGGCGATACCCGGTTCGGGTCTTTCCAGCAGGGCGATGAGGTCGCGCCCGTAGGCGTTGAGGGTGCCGGGAGAGAGCCTTTCCTCGTAGATCCCGCGCGTCTTGACCGAGATGAAGGAGTGCCCCGTAGACAGGTCGAGGAGCACGTGGTTCGGCTTGATCCTGTTCAGGTCGATCACTGTCCGGCCCTCAGAACGCAGGATCGCAGCGGCGCTGGCCTCCCCGCCGGCGCCGATGCTTTTCCGCAGATCTCCTGCCATGGCGTGTTCCACCACGGCGACGTGCTCGGGAGAGAGAGCCCGCCGGATCCGTTCGGTGGCGGCGCGTTCGGCGGCCTTCTCCGCGAACGCCTCGGGATCGACGAAGTCGATCGGATCCACGAGCGGTTGCTCGAGCATCTTCTCTCCTGCACGGAGCACGTGCCCCTGCCGGTCGAGGACCTGCCAGAACCCATTCGAGTCGTACCGGTAGCCGATGATGTCGCCGGTCTGCGCGTCGAAGATCTTGTGGAAGAAGGCGTTGCCCTCGATCTTCTGCTCGAACTCCGTCATCTTGAAGTCCGGCGACAGGGCAGGGAGAAGCCCTTCTTTCATTGCCGCGCGGTTGAGCGCGTGCCGGAGGTTCTCTTCGGTGGGGCCGTCCGGTGCGGAGTAGGCTTGCGCCTGGTCGTGGCCCTCCGGGGATGGTGTCCGAGGCGGCGCTTCCGAGGGGTGTGCGTGAGCCCGTGGCTCTGGCGGGGACGTCACGTGCGCGCCGGAGGATTTGTGGTCGTGCTCATGGGACGGGGCGGGTTTCGGCGGCTTCTTGGCCGGACGCACCGTGATCGTGTCGTCGTCGAAGACGATGACGGGTTCGAGATCAGAATCGACGGCCACCTCATAGTCGGAACCGCCGTAGGGAGTCGCCAACTCGCCGTTCCGGCCCGCCCCTTCACCGCCTTTGAGGTCCAGCTTCGCCCAGGCTTTCTCGCCTTTCTCCATGTAATCCTCGATACGTGCCTTGAGGTGCGAGTCCCGGTAGCGGTCCACCAGGGTCTGCTCGAGGCCCTTCTGCTGGAGGTCGGCGAAGAACTGCCGTGTCCGGGACCTGGGTGGGGTTTCTGCCCGCTCGGTCCCGTCGGAGCTCTCGCCGCCGGTGGAGACGGCCTCACCCGCCGATCGCATGGAAGGAGGATCCGCTGCCGGCCCGGACACGCCACTTGGTGCAGCATCGACGGCCGGCCCGGCCGCCGGAGGCGGGTCCGCCGCGTCGAAGGAGGTGGCGGTCGACGCCGCAGCTCTTTCGGCGGCGCACGCCTCCCCGCTGCCGAAGGAGGATGCGACCTGGCTCAGCAACGAGCCGAACCAACTCGAGCTCTCGGTGCCCTGCGCAGCGGCGCCACCACCGCTCATGTCCTGCGCGCAGGTATCGAACCCGGTCGGAGGGCTCGCCGAGAACGTCTCGGATGAGGATGCGGGCGATTGGCTGAAGGTTTCGGCCGAGGAGACCGGTGAAGGGTCCGAGAAACTCGGTGCCGAGAAGGAATCGCTGGAGGAGTCCATGCCGAATTCGTGCATCCGTGCCCCCTTGGCTCGATGCCGTGTACGGGTGGAACGATGGTGTCAAACGCGGCGGAGGGCGCTCTCTGCGGATAGATTCCTTTCTCAGAGTAGAACGCCCTCCGCCGCGTCCGGGTTCCCGGTCGCTCCCGAAGAAGGACGGCGTGGCCGGGATCTTTGAGGCCGGGGCTACCGCCGAGGAACCGTTCCCCGGCGGATCGAGGCTGGAATGCTTCGGTGAGGCGTCTCATCCCCCTGGACTGGAACCCGATCGTCGGAATTGGTCCAGATGTGACCTTCGTCGATCGCCCGGGCCAACGCGGTTTCCGCCATCCGCCGCTGCTTGTACGACCGCTCCGCTGACACCCCCGGCTCGGCTGCGTACTCCCGCAACGTCCGCCCATCGAGCCAAGTCGCATGGATCAACCGCCCCGCCGGACTGAGGACCCCGGTACGCACGGCCTCGGCCAGCGCGACGAGAGGTTCACCGCAGACCATCGCGGGAACGTCGGCGACCTCCGCCTCAGAACAGAGCGCCTTCCGCAATTCGCCCACGAGCCCGTAGAGCGCCCTTACACGCCCACAGCAGCAGCCGTGGCGCGCTATGCGCGGAGGGTGCAGCTCGTTCTCAGAGACTCTCTCACCCGCACAGAGGCGCAGTTTCGCCGTTCGGTTGCCGACTCTCGTCGGTGCTTCGCGGGTATCGATACCAGCAGGAGCGCACGCTGTCGGCCACCGTGTGCTCCTGCCCTATCATCGCCTGCCGCGCCGCGCCGATCGCGTTTTCGTCGCCCCGGTCCAGACGGCACCGACCCGGCTCAGCCATTCCCTGAAAACGAGCTGCACCCGTTCCGGTCATACACGAGCCCAGATGGGGTTGTCGTACCGGAAGAAGTACTCGGCGGTGTCGATATGTTGCCGTCCACGGTGACGCCGGTCATCTTGTTCCACCCGTCGTGGAACGGCGCGGCCAGCTCGGCCCGGATCACAACCGGGGATTTCTCTGTCCAAATCGACATTGGCTCTCCTTGGGCCACTGGGCGCGGCGGTGGCTCGCCGCTGGCCGAGTCGGCAGGCCCCATCCGTCTTTCTCGCGGAACCCTCCCTCCTCTCCTTGCCGTTGCGTCCGTTGGTGCCCTCCGAGCAGCGCCGGGGCGCCGGGGCCGGACAGAGACCCCCGAGCGCGGTCCGGAGGCGTCTTTGTGAGGGCCACTCCTCGGTCCCAACTCCTGGACGTTGTTTTCGGCCATCGCCCGGATGGTCTTGATGGAGTCAGGCAACAGGCCGTGCTGCACCATCGCCTGCTCGTAAGCACCATGGGCGATCTCCAGAGCGGCCGGGACCGAGATCAGGGTTTCGCCTGCGACGAGCGCGGAGCTGTCAGACATACGGGGGTACCTCCACAACGGCGAAGACCCATTCGCCACCGTCAGCCGGACGCCAGCCGTAGTGGGCGGCGAGCGCCTCCACGATGAGCAGTCCACGCCCGGTCTCGGCATAGCGGCTCGGAAACTTGCGGTACGGCGGCGCCAGGACGGGGTCCCAGACCTCGATGGTGAGCGTGCCGGGGGTCTCTTCGCAGATCCGCACTCTGGACTTCTCGTGTCGCGCCTGGTTGACCGCGTTCGTCACCAGCGCCGACACCACCAACTCAACGTCCACGGTCTGGGCGTCGGTGAGCCCCCACACGATCAACGCTGCCTGGGGCAGTTCATGGTGCTGCTCGACAACACGATCGTCGGTGCGGCGCTGCCCGACATGCAGCAGCGGCTGCACACCCAGTTGACGGGGCTGCAATGGATCGTCGACGCCTACGTGCTGCTGGTCGCCATGCTGTTGCTGTCCCGCGGCGTTTTCGCCGACCGCTTCGGCCGCAAGAAGCTGTTCCTGGCCGGTGTTGTGGTGTTCACCGCCGCGTCCGTGGTGTGCTCGGCCGCGCCCACGATCGGCTGGCTGATCGCCGGGCGGGTCCTGCAGGGCATCGGGGACGCGGCGCTGAGCCCGGCCTCGCTGAGCCTGCTCGCCGCCGCGTATCCGGTTTCGCAGGAGCGGGTCAGAGCGATCGGGCTGTGGGCCGGACTCAGCCGTCATCCTCGCCGCCTTCGTGGTGACCGAAGGGCGGGTCTCGGCACCGATGCTGCCCTTGCGGCTCTTCCGGCAACGGCTGTTCACGGTCTCCGACACCGCGATGATCGTGGTCGGTTTCGCGCTCATGGGCTCGTCCTTCTTCTTCTCCCAGTTCTTCGTCTACGTCCAGGGCGGCTCGATCCTGCGACCCGGGGTTCAGACCCTGCCCGCCACGCTCGCGATGGTCGTCGTCAGCCCGTTCGCGGGACGGCTCGCCGCCCGGTACGGCTTCCGGATCATGGTCACCATCGGGCTGACGCCGGCCGGGCTGGGACTGCTGGCCCTGGGCTTCGTGCACGCCGACACCGGCTACACGAACGTGTGGTGGCGGCTGGCTGTCGTCGGCATCGGTTTCGCCCTGGCCATGTCCCCGCTGACCGGCGCCGCCATCCAGTCGGTCAGCCCGCAGGAGGGCGGCCTGGCGTCGGGCGTCAGCAGCACCACCCGGCAGATCGGCGCGGTCCTCGGCGTGGCGGTGCTCGGGGCCGTCGTCCGCACCCGGCGGTCCGGCGGCGCCTCCTTCGAGCAGGGGCTCGACAGCGCCTTCGTCGTGGCGGGGCGTCGTCACCCTGGCGACGGCCGTGCTCACCGGCCTGTGGCCGGCCAGGAGCACCGCGTCGTCCGCGCAGGCCGCGACGCCCTCCATGGTGAACGCCTCGTGGCCAGGATCGCCGAGTTCGGCGCGCCGTGCCGAGCAGTGGATCAACAGTCTGGACTGTGAGAACATGCTAAAGCGACGCATGTCGCAATAGTGACGCCTGCCGGCCAGACCGAGAGGAACCATTTCCACGATGCTCCCCGTACCGGCCGACCCGACCGTCCTGCATCCCATGCCGGAACAGCCACGGGTGGTGCTGCTCAAGCCGCTGGTGAAGTCCCCGCTGATCGAGGTCGGTGAGTTCTCCTACTACGACGACCCGGACGACCCCACCGCGTTCGAGACCCGCAACGTGCTTTACCACTACGGGCCCGAGCGGCTCGTCCTCGGGAAGTTCTGCGCACTGGGCACGGGCACGCGTTTCATCATGAACGGCGCCAACCACCGCATGGACGGTCCGTCCACGTTCCCCTTCCCCACCATGGGCGGCTCCTGGGCCGAGCACTTCGATCTGCTCACCGGACTGCCGAACCCCGGCGACACCGTGGTGGGCAACGACGTGTGGTTCGGCAACGGCGCGACCGTGATGCCCGGTGTCCGGATCGGGCACGGGGCCATCATCGCGACCGGCGCGGTGGTCACGCGTGATGTGCCCGACTACGGCATCGTCGGCGGCAACCCGGCCAAGCTCCTGCGCCGCCGCTACCCCGACGAGGACATCGACCGCCTCCTGGCACTGGCCTGGTGGGACTGGCCACTGCCACACATCACCGAGCATCTGCGCACGATCATGTCCGGCGGCATCGAGGACCTGGAGAAGGCAGCCCCCACGCCGCCTCGCATGCGCTGACCCGTCCTCCCGCCCATCCAGCACGTCAGAATCGAGCTTCTCAGCATGTCCGCCTCATCCCACCCGAACCCGTTCGCCGACTGGCTCGGGGACCACGCCGTCCCGCTCACCCACCTCGACCCTGACGCTCCGCTCGACGACCTGGAGCCGCTGCGCGGCATCATCGGCGATGCACGCGTCGTCGCGATCGGCGAGCACTCCCACTTCATCAACGAGTTCGCGCTCATGCGCCGGCGGATCGTGCGGTTCCTGGTCGAACGCTGCGGTTTCACCGTCCTGGCCTTCGAGTACGGCTTCAGCGAAGGCTTCCCCCTCGACGCCTGGGCCCAAGGCGAAGGCACCGACGACGACCTGTCGGCCCACCTCGCCGGGACCATCCCCGTCGGAGTCGCCGAGCCACTGCGCTGGGTCCGCAGGTACAACCGCACGGCATCGCGCGCGGTGCGTTTCGCCGGGATCGACATTCCGGCGGCCGGCGGGTCGCTGCTTCCCGCCCTGGCCCCGGTCGCCGATTACCTGCGCCGGATCGACCCCGAAACCCTGCCGACCGTCCAGACGACGATGCGGATCGCGGAAACGTTCGCCGGTGGCTCCGGCGCTGTGGCCGCGCCCGCGTGGGCGCGCTTGCCCACCGCCGAGCAGGACGCCCTCAGCGCGGGTCTGGCACGGTTGCTCATCCGGTTCCGCTCCCTCCAGCCCCTGTACGTTTCCCGCGGCGACCAGCAGAGCTACGACATCGCCCTGCGCCGCCTCGAAGGCGCCTGCCACGCCGATTACACCTTCCGCGCCATGGCCGGCCTCTTCGCCGGAAACGGCCTGACCGCCGACACCTCCGCGCGCGACCTCTACATGGCCGGATCGGTCCTCTGGCACCTGGAGCACTTCGACCCTGGAGCCCGCATCGTGCTCGTGGCCCACAACGCGCACATCCAGAAGACGCCGGTCTCCTTCGACGGCCATCTCACCGGGCTACCAATGGGACTGCACCTGCACAGCGCTCTCGGCGACGACTACTTCGCCCTCGGCTTGACCAGCACGACCGGGCACACCGCGGAGATGCGCCGCGACGAGAACGCGCGCTTCGGCTTCACCATCGACCACACCGCACTACAACCGCCCGAACAGGGAAGCATCGAAGCCGCCTTCGCCGAGGCCGGCCTCGGGCAGCCCGCGATCGCCGACCTTCGCTGGACGCGCCGCGAGGGCCCCGACACCGCCCGTCTCGCCCCGGGCCCCGACCGCATCCGGATGCAGAGCACCTACCTGCACACACCCGTCCTCGACGCGTTCGACGGCGTCCTCAACACCCCGACCTCCACCGCGGCCGACGACATCGAAAGCTGAGCAACCCCTCTCCGTGGAACCAGGTGTCCCCGGGGCGGGAACCGTTCCAGGGCCCGCCGCTCCGGTGGGCGGCATGCCCTGAAGTTTCAGCGACCGTCCAAGGTCTTCTTGACCGGTGTCCCGCCGACACCGAACACGGCGTCATGGCCGACCAGCGGCACCTGTCCGGGGAACGACCTGTCCCGAACGGGAAGCGACTATCGAGAGGCTGCTTGCGCCCAAGCAGACCTACTGGCGAACACTCGCCGCGGCCGCCACGAACCACTGAGGGGCCACCGGCACGATCGTCATCGGCGGCGGCGCACTGGGCAGGACGAAGAAGTTCTGCAACATCGAGCAAGGCAGCACAGTCGCCTTCGTCGTGGACGACCTGGCGACGATCGATCCGTGGGCGCCCTGGGGCATCGAGATCCGAGGCACGGCGCTGATCTGACTGGGTTGTCAGTCGACCTGGACGCCGTAGGCGCGGGCCAGTCCGTCCAGGCCGTCGGACCAGCCTTGGCCTACGGCGCGCAGCTTCCTCACCGGGGCGCCGTTGGCGGTGTGCCGGTAGAACTCGGCCATGACCATGGCCTTGATGGTGGGGTCGGCGGGCACGGGGAAGTGCCATGCAGCGCCGGTGATGCAGTTAGTTTCGAGGTAGGCGTTGGTGAGGGCTGCGCAGGTGAGGCCGGTGTCGGCGTCCATGTTGACCGAGACCACCATGCGGTGGATGTGGGGTGGCAGGTGCCAGGTGCAGAGCGGCTCGTTCAACGGTCTGTGGGGCGATGGTGTGTTTGCCGAGCAGGCGGGCGGCTCCGCCCGCCGCGGTGGGCTGGTTGTAGAACACGAAGTCCTCGTCACCGGCGACGAGGCCGTTCTCGCCGATGAGCAGCAGGGTCAGGTCGGCGTCCGGGCCGGTGAAGCCGAACGTGACCAGTAGCCCTTGGTGAGCGGCTTCCGGCAGCACCACCGTCTGCCCTGGCACCAGCGCCGTCGGCGGCTGCGGCGCGGGTAGCTGCGGCGCTTGAGCTTGCGGCGCTGGAGGCTGTGGTTGTGCGGGAGGCAGCAGGGGGCTCGGCGCGGACGGCATGGGGGAGGGCTGCGGGTGGGGCGGTGGTGGCGCCGTCTGCTGCTTCCACTGATGCCACTGGTCGAAGGGCGTGAGCTGGTAGGGGTCGGCGGGCGCCTGCGGTGCCGGAGCGGCGGCCATGTCGGTGTCGATGCGCGCCAGGGACGCGGCGGCGGGTTCGGCCTCGTCTTGGAGGCTTTCCAGCAGGGTGCGCAGTCCTGTCACCTTGTCGGTGTCCAGTGGCTTGACCTTGGTGGACAGGTTGCCGGACGCGGTGGTGGTGATCGAGCAGGCCACCTCCTGCCCGATGTCCAGGAACCGCAGCGCGTCTTGCGGCCGGCTCCAGGGGGTGGTTTCGACGGCGTGGCGGGTCCAGCGGCCGTAGGCGATGATGCCGAGCCGTTGGGTGTCGGGGATGCGGGTGAGGGCGGCCAGGTCGATGGCGGTGAGGGCTGGTGCGGTGGCGAAGGCCTCTTTGAGGGTGGCGATGATGTTGGAGCCGAGGGTGGTCAGCCACCACAGCATGCGGTCGCGCTGGGTCAGCTACTTCAACGTGGGCCGCCCGGCGGGCGTCATGGCTGGGGTCTGGTCGGGCAGGGAGTCCAGGTCCGGCTGGCGTATCACCACCGACAGGATCCGGTCCTGACGCCGACGGCGCAGCCGGCGGCGGGGTTGTCGGCGAACGCGGTGTTCACCGCTTCGCACACGGTCGCTTCATCGTTGGCCAGCAGTGCCTGCCACCAGTGCGCCGCCTCGGCGGTCCGCTGCTGGTGACCGCCTGCCGAGACTTTTCATTCCGAGGCTGGTCGCCGCCCGTGTCGGTCTTGGGACTGTGGGTGGGTCAGCCTGGGCTGAGGAAGTGGCCGTCGGTTCTGATGGCTTCGCCGGTGGTGTTGGTGTTCGCGGTCGAGCAGAGAAAGACGATCATTCGGGCGACGTCGTCGGGGTGGGTGACTCTGCGGGTCGCCGCAGCGCTCCCGGCCTGTTCGATGAGTTCGGGTGGCATGGGTTTGTCCGCAGGTGTGAAGCCGGGCATGACGACGTTTGTGAGGATGCCGGAGGCGGCCAGTTCTCGGGACATGACGCGGGTGAGGCCGTGCAGTCCCGCCTTGGCGGCGATGTAGGAGACGTTGCCGGGGAAGCCGTCCTCGACCAGGCCGGTGGAGACGTTGACGATGCGGCCCCAGCTGCGGGCGCGCATGTCGGCGACGACCGCGCGGGCGAGTAGGTAGGGGCCGATGAGGTTGGCGCTCATCGAGGCGGTGAATCGCTGCGGGGGTGCGGTTTCGAACAGTTCGTCGGGCTTGGGCCGGTCCGGCCAGCGGACGGCGTTGTTGACCAGGACGTCGATCGGCCCGAGTTCATCGCGGGCGTGCTCGACCGCGGCCTCCAGCGAGTCGGGCCGGCCGAGGTCGAGTTGCCAGCAGATCGCGCGGGCGCCGCGCTTTTCGGCCAGGGCCACCGTCTCGCCGGCGGCTTGGGCGTTGGAGTGGTAGCCGACGGCGATGTGCGCCTTTTCCTCGGCGAACGCCAATGCGGTGGCTCTGCCGATCGCCGAGCTGGCGCCGGTCACCAGCACGACCTTTCCTGCCAGGCCGAGGTCCACGTTCATCTCCTGATGTTCTGTCTCGGTCAGTGGGGTTATTCGAGGTTGTCGCGGAGGGCGGTCAGCAGGCGGGCGAGCTGCTGGGCCTCGGCGTCGGTCAGCCCGGCGGTGGCCTGGGCCTCTGTGTCCGCCCATGCGGCGGTCACGGCGTCCACGACGGCCGCACCGCGTTCGGTCAGCCGCAGGCGGGTGACGCGGCGGTCGCCGGGGTCGGTGGTGCGCTGGATGAACCCGGTCCGTTCCATCCTGGTGAGCGCCTTGGCGATGGTGGGCTGTTCGAGGCCGATCCGCTCGACGAGTTCGGCCTGGGTGGTGTCGGGGTTGTGGTGGATGTCGACGATGAGGAGCTCCTGGCCCAGGTGCAGGCCCAGTTGCGCCATCCGGCGCTGCAACACCGAGCGGTGCGCCCGGGTGGCGCGGGCGAGCGCGTAACCGACCGGCCCGATATCGGCGGCGATCTGACGCCCGGTGGTCATACCTGGACTACCTGCCGATCGCTTTGGACTCGGGCGAGGACGCGCTGCCACAGCTCGGAGATCTCGCGTCGCGGGTCCGCGCTCACCAGGACACCGTGGTCGTCGACGTGACGGTGGGCGTAGCCGACCGCGACGTCGAGGTCGGACAGGATCTCGGCGCCGGACCGCCGGAGCAGGTCGGCAAGCTGCAACTGGGCGAACGCGCCGCCGAAGCGGTTCGGTGAGGCGCTCATCAGCACGACGCGCTTGCCGGCCAGCGGGCGAGGCGGTGCGAGGATTCCCAGCCAGTCGACGACGTCCTTCATATTGCCGGGAATGCCGCGGTTCAGTTCCGGCGTCACCAGCAGCAGCACATCGGCCGCCGCGACCCGGTCTCGCAAGGCCGCGACGCCCGGCGGGAACGGACGTCCCATGGTCGCGTCGACGCGGGGAACCTCCGCGTTGCCTTCCCATGCCTCCACCCGCAGGGGGGCGTCGGCCAGTTCTTGTGCGGCCAGCAGCAGCGCCCGGTTCACCGACCCCGCCCGCACACTCCCGCAGATGCCGAACACGTCAATGATTTCCATAGCCGGCAATCATATAGCCGGGCATATAGTTTGGCGAATCGTTGCGGCCTCAGCCCAGCGCTGCGGGACCGATTCCAGCTCCCACCTCAATGCGCGCCGCCCGGCGCCACCTCGCCAATGCCGCTCAGCGCCCCGCACACACCCCGTGGTTCACGTAACCGCCCGCCCGGTCCGGGCGCAACGGATCGTTGTACGACACTGCGAGCCTGGTGGCGGAGCGGCGTGCCGCCTGCCCTCCTCCAGCCGTGCGACACCCCCAACACCACCCGCCACTACGACGCGGCTGAGAACGTCCCGATCAAGGGCGTGGTGTCGGACGGCTGGCTGGAGGCGGTCGTCGACGCCGATGGCATCATCGTGCGGGCCTGCTACGAGCTGGGTGTGATCGTGTCGCTGATTAGGATCAGGTCATGCCTCTGACGGTGCAGGACGTCGACCGCTTCGAGATGGCGAGGCCCCGTCTGGAGGCCATCGCCTACCGCCTCCTCGGCTCCGCCTACGAGGCGCAGGACGTCGTCCAGGAGACGTTCCTGCGCTGGCAGGCCGCCGACGTCGACCGCGTCGAGGTTCCGGAGGCCTGGTTGACGAAGGTGCTCACCAACCTGTGCCTCAACCAGCTCGCCTCCGCCCGGGCCCGCCGCGAGACCTATGTCGGCCGGTGGCTCCCCGAGCCGCTGCTCGCGGGGGACCCGATGCTCGGCCCGGCCGACACCGCCGAGCAGCGCGAATCGGTGTCGTACGCGGTCCTCACCCTCATGGAGCGCCTGTCCCCGAGCGAACGGGCCGTCTACGTGCTGCGGGAGGCGTTCGACTACCCGCACCGGGAGATCGCCGAGATCCTCGACATCACCGAGGCCGCCAGCCAGCAGATCTTTCACCGTGCCAAGAAGCACGTCGCGCACGGCAAGGCCCGCCGGGAGGTCGACGAGGCGTCCGCCTTCCGGGTCGTCGAGGAGTTCCTCGCGGCCGCCACCAGCGGCCAGACCGGTGAGCTCGTACGCCTGCTCACCAAGGACGCCGTCTCGGTCGGCGATGGCGGTGGGAAGGTCCCGGCCCGCACCAGGGCGTTCGAGGGGGCCGCCGCGGTCGCGCAGTTCATGCGGGCCCTGTTCAAGCCCGCCGAGGCCAAGCGCGCCATCGTCGGCGGCTCGTCCGAGATCTACGCCTGGGCCGCCAACGGCGAACCCGCCGTGGTGGCCGTCGTGGAGGGCCGGGTCGTCGCCATCATGTGCCTGGAGGTCACCGCCGAGGGCATCACCGCCTGCAGGACCCAGGCGAACCCTGACAAGCTCGAACGCGCGACCGAGCAGTGGGCGGCAACCGACCATGGCCGGCCTCTGCTGGTGGTGTGACGTGGTTCACATCTAGCTCCTGTCAGCAATCGGCGGGCCATCCGGTTCAAGTGGCGAATCCGAACCGGAGAGCGAAGGAGCCGATGATGAGAGTGCTGGTGGCAGGAGCGACCGGAGCGATGGGCAAGGAGCTGCTGCCGCGTCTGGTCGGCGCGGGGCACGAGGTGTTCGCCATGGTCCGCAGTGAATCCGGCAAGGACGCGGTCACGAGGATGGGCGCGGTGCCGGTCATCGCCGACGCGCTCGACAGCGCCCAGGTCGGGAAGGCCGTCCGGGAGGCGGACCCGGAGGTGATCGTCAACCAGCTGACCGCCATCGGGCATATCGACACCCGCCACTTCGAACGCAGCTTCGCCGCCACCGACCGGCTGCGGATCGAGGGCACCGACAACCTGCTCGCCGCCGCGCGCGACACCGGAGTACGACGGTTCATCGCCCAGAGCAACGGCGCGTTCACCTACGCCCGGACCGGCGGCCCGGCCAAGACCGAAGAGGACCCCCTGGACCGCTCACCGGTCGCCCAGATGGCGTCGATGATCGCCGCGGTCGAGTACATGGAGAAGGCCGTGCTGGGCGCCGACGGGATCGAGGGGATCGTGCTGCGGTACGGCGCGTTCTACGGACCCGGCACGTCCATGGCGCCGGGCTCGGAGCAGCTGGAGATGATCCGCAAGCGCAAGTTCCCGGTCGTCGGCGACGGCGGCGGGGTGTGGTCGTTCGTCCACATCGCCGACGCCGCCGACGCCACGGTGGCGGCGGTGGAGAACGGCGGCCGCGGTGTCTACAACATCGTCGATGACGACCCCGCCCCGGTCGCCCAGTGGCTGCCGGAATTGGCCGCGATGCTCGGCGCCAAGAAGCCGATGCGCGTGCCCCGGTTCATCGGACGGCTGGCCGCCGGTCCCGCCGGCGTCGTGCTCATGACCGAACTGCGCGGCGCGTCCAACGCCAAGGCCAAGCGCGAACTGGGCTGGACTCCGTCCCACCCCAGCTGGCGCCAAGGACTCCAGGTGGGGACGTGACCTGCTGAGCGCCATCGCCGCCCCGGCCGCCGGGCCCGATCCGACGCGCACCCGGCGGCCGCGCGCCGCGCACGAGGACGACGCACGGGCCGCACACGCCCTGCCACCGCGTCCACTCCCTGGCGGCGGGCCGTCACACCGCGAGAACGATGACCAGCAGAGCGCCGACCGCACACGCCGCTCCGATCGCCGTTGCAAGCTTGGGATCTCTGTAGGCCGCGACGGCGACCACGATCAGGATGAACGTGATCAGCAGGGCCGGGGCGCCGATCGACACGTGCTCGGGCGGCTGTGCGCCCTCCAAGACCGGACGTAGGCTCATAGCAGGCTCGACTTCCAGGCGATGGACTCGGGTTCATGGCCGGCTCCTGGCGCTGCGCATCAACCAGGGGCCGTTGCCTTTTCCGACATCGGCCCGCTGAGCCGTTCCGCAGTTCACAGTCTGCGCACAGGCAGCCGTCAGATCGGCCTCTACCGGCGCCCGGAGAATCACACCCGCACACCTTCTTCACAACGCGGCCAGAGAGACTCAAGGCCGCTTCGTGCGGGCCCCTCCGCCGCTGGGTGCCGCTAAGAGTGCGCGTCCGGGAACGTTCGTTTTCGAGACGGTCCGCGAGTAACGCCGCGGCGTTGGTCTGGTGTTGGTCACCCTGCCCCTCCTCCGCCCCGACGGGGTGCATCGCTGATGGGAGAGCTGATCGGGTACGGCCGGGTGAGCACCCGGGACCAGAGCCCCGACTCCCAGCGCGACGCGTTGAACGAGGCCGGGTGCGACAAGATCTTCATCGAGAAGGTCTCCAGTCGTCTCGACCGGCGGCCCGAGCTGGAGAAGGCGCTGGAGTACGCCCGCGCCGGGGACGTCATGGTGATCACGCGGTTCGCCCGGGTGGCGCGCAACGTCCGCCAGATCATCGACTTCACCGAGACGCTGCAGGCCTGCGGGATCGACCTGATCGTGTTCAGCAGCACATCGACACCACCACTCCGCGGGGCAAGCTGTTGTTCCACGTCATCGCCGTGCTGGAGGAGTTCCAGCGGGACCTGATCCGCGAGTCCACCTTCGAGGGTCTGGCCGCCGCGCGCGCCCGCGGCCGGGTCGGCGGCCGGCCCGCCGCGATGACCGAGTTGCAGATCGCCAAGGCCCGCGAGATGTACGCCGAGCGCGGCGAGGACGGCAAGCGCCGCTACACCGTCCAGCAGATCGCCGACACCTTCGGCGTGGCGCGCGCGACCATCTACCGGCACTTTGACCCCGGCACCTCGGCCAAGCCCGCCGCCGGCTCTCATGGAGAGAGCGCATGACCGACAAAGCGATGACCCGGTGGACCGACGTGCCGTACAACATCGTGGAGCTGCGGGAACGCTATGACGAGCTGAACCGGCGGGTGCTGGACGTGCGGTCGGTGGAGTTGCTGCGCGAGCGCGGCGAGTACGACCCGGAGCGGCACGGCGTGCTGGACGCCGAGCCGCTGACGGCCGCTGAGTGGTCCGAGCTGCTGGCTTACGGGCGCGCGATCGCCAAGCACTACCACCACCCCGCCAACGTGGAACACGCGGTGCGGGCCGGGCTGTCCTGGCAGGACGTGGCCGGGGCGATCGGCATTGACCCGGCGCTGGCCCGCGCCGAGTACTGGGCGTGGGCCGCAGGCCAGCGCCAGCTCAATGCCCGCGAGCCCGGCGGCCCCATCGGGATGTCCACCGAGGCCTATGCCGAGGCGCTCGCCCGGGCCGCCGACGACACGACGACCGCCACCACCAGGGCCGATACCGGGGCCGGGACCGCCGTCCAGGACGCGCCTAAGGCCGCCGACGGCGCGGTGCTGCCCGGGGTCGACCTGAACGATGCCGACACCTCGTTCGTCCTCACCGAGGCGTTGCGGGAGTTCGCGCACCGGCAGCGCGGCGAGGCCGATGACGTCGCCCAGGCCATCGCCGCGGGCGACGACGTGGACCCCGGCGCCAGCGTCGAGGTCGCCCGGCGGCGCCGGTGGGCCGAGGTCGCCGAGACCGTCGCCGAGACCGCCCTCGGCTCCTGACCGGCACCGCCCCCTCCACCCGCTATGGAAGGACCCGCGCAATGGAAGAGCACGAGTTGCCGACATGGAACGGCATCATGACAGCGCGCTGGGCGAGTTGAACAACGCCTGCACCGGGCTGAGTGACGCCGCGGACTGGCTGCGATCGGACTGGCGGCCGCTGGGCGGCGCACTGTCCCCGGCGCCGACGACGCCCGCATCCGCGCGATGGACCTGATCAGTGCGCCCAAGAGCATGATCGACCAGGCCGAGGGCGAGCTGTAAAGCGCCCGCCGCGGCGGCTGAAGGCGCGCCAATGGCCACCAACGCCACCCGGCCACCGGCCCGGGCCGGGTCTGTCTACGTCGGTCGCGCCGGGTGGAGCTCCGGTTGTCCGGCCGGCCGGTACACGTGCACACCGACGCCTCTTGCGTCGGTGTGGGAGCTGATGACCTCGAGCGCGGAGGCGGGGCCGTCGTCTGGGAACAGCCGCATGCCCTGTCCGAGGAGCACGGGAACGACCAGCAGCGTCAGTTCGTCGATGAGGCCGGCAGCGAGCAGTGAGCGGATCAGGGTCGCGCTTCCGTGCACCTGGATCTCGCCCGATGACGATTCCTTCAGTTCCTTGATCGCCGCGGTCGCGTCTCCGGGCAGCAGCGTGACGGGTCCCCACGACGGTTGCCGGAGACTGTTGGACGCGACGTACTTCTGTGCGCCGTTGAGCGCGACCCCGATGGGGTGCGCCCGCATTTCCGGCCGGGTGCCCCAGGTCTCGGCGAACATCTCGTAGGTGCGCCGCCCGAACAGGAACGCATCCGCTCGCTGATAGGTGGCGGTGATCATTTCGCCAGTGTCATCGGCGAATGCTCCGAGCGCCCAGCCGTCGCGGGTGAATCCGCTCGCCAGTTCCTCGGGCGTCGCGTGACCGTTGCCCTGCATCACACCGTCCACGGTGATCTGCGTCATCGTCGTCAGCCTCATGCGCCCATCGTGGGCGCACCGGACGTGCCGGGGCAACCATGCGTGCCGAAACGGCAACAGCGCGGCCGCAATTGAGCGGCCTTCTCCGGATGGCATGGAGATGGGTTGCTCCTGTCCGTCCGGAAGACCATGCTGTTTCTGGCAACATCGTGAGGCGGCCGCGGCGCCCGCAGCGCCGATCGCCGCGCCGCACTGCGCCGCCGTGGTCTTGGCCCGCCCGGCCGTGGCAGCTCGTTTGACCCGCTCGGCGCGTTCACCGGCCGCGGGCCGCCTTAGAGCGCGAAGACGACAGCGGCCAAAGCGACAAGGACGGCGCCGGCGGCTGTGATTCCAACCTCATACTGGTTCTTTACGGCCCATGACACCAGGCCTGGATACTCGGTTTCAAGTTCCGGTACCGTCACGGGATCGATGGGGCCGCTTTCCGGTAGTCCGAGGGCGTCGACCAGCCGGTCCAAGTCCCTGGTCCGATATCCGGACCCATAGATCCTCAGGAGGACTTTGTCTCGCGCATCCAGCACGAACAGAGTGTCGACGGAAGTGTTCTTGGGTCCGAGGACTCGCGCGCGTACCACTTTGGTGGCATGCGTCCGTGCCCGGTGCCGTCGCAAGACCAACCCTCTCACGAGGATCTCGTCTGCCGTCAGCATGATTCTTGAGCGATGCACACCCCAAGCCGCCACGAGGAGGATTGAGGTGCCTGCGACCGCCGTACCCAAAGCCCATTCCCAGCCCTCGGTGAGGTAGGCGCGTGCGGTCAAACCCGCGGCAGGTACCAGCAGGAGGAGCAGCCTGCTCCATCCTGCCCTCGAATCCTTCCGCAGAATGAGATCACCGGATGCCTGACGCATGCGACTATCGCCTTTCTCTCCAGGCAGTGAACGATCTTACTCTCATCGGCGGGGTTAGTGCAGGTCAACGGCGGGCATTTTTTACAATCACCCGTGTTTGAAGTCGTCGGTCCGCAGCCCAGGACTTGTTCACCAAAGGGTGTTTCAGGCCTCCATTCGATTGCGACGACTCGTGAACACGAAACCCGCAGTGTGATGGCCGGCGCGACGCGGTATTCCACACCGGGCGCCTATGAACGCGGGCGCGTCACCATCGGTCGATGGGCGGCGTGTCCGGCTTGTGCCGCCGCCAGGTTTCGGTGAGGCGGGCCAGGCGGGCGGGGGGCGGCGATGTCGCGCACGGTCGCGATTCGCGCCGGGCCCGGTGGAGGTGCTGCTGGCTCGCGGACTCGGCGATCTCGGTGGCGGTCTCGATTCCGGTCAGGCCGTCGCCGACGACCAGCACGCGGCCGCCTTCGCCCCGCCTGGCCAGGCCGTCCAGGCGCTCGCGGAGGCGCAGTGCGGAGGGCCTGTCGGCGACGTCGAAGGCGTGCTCGGCCGCGCCCGGGACACCGTGGTCGGCGCCGCGGCTGCCGAGCGCGTACAGGAGCGTGTCGTAGCCCAGTTCGCCACCGCCGTAGGCGTCGGCCACGGTGACGGTTCGGCGCTCGGGGTCGACGGCGGTGACGCGGGCGACGCGCAGCCGGATCCCCGTGCCCGCGAACACGTCGGTGAGCTTGGGTGCCTCGATCTCCTGTCCGGCCGCCAGCTGATGCAGCCGCAGCCGCTGGACGAAGTCCGGCACGGCGTTGACCACGGTGCTCGGTGTCCGCCGGGGGCAGCCGGCGGGCCAGGGTCCCGGCCGTGTAGGCCCCGGCATAGCCGGCGCCGAGGACGACGATGCGGTGCTTCATGTGATGCTCCCGTCGGTTCGCTTGCTGTCGGGAGTTGAGCGGAACAGCGACCCGATCGCTGACAGGAACCAGCGCAAGAGCAGGTCCGCGGGGTCGTCGAGCCGGTAGCCGACCGACCTGTAGTGGACGGTGGTGACCGGCTGGGCGATGAAGTCGAAGTCGGTGACCACGCCGGAGTTGGCGCTGCCACCACGCAGCGCCCAGAAGAGGTCCGGGTTCTCCTGCGCCGATGCGGTGAGCAGGCGGCCGTCGGCCGTCACAACGCGCTCCGGCCAGGTTGTCGATCGCCAGGCCGTGCCGCTGCACCATCCAGCCGACGCCCCGCCCAAGGTCAGCCCGCCGGCGCCGACGCCCGTGGTGTCGCCGGCGGTGAGACCCCAGCCGTGCGGATCGAGCGTCCCGGCCACCTGGCCCCAGGGCGCGCCACCGCCCACGCGCACGAACCGGCGCTCGGCTCGAGGATCTCGACGGTGGCCAGGCGCGATAGGTCGATCACCATTCCGCCGGTGTTGGTGCCGTGGCCGAGCGGGCTGTGTCCGCCCGACCGCACCGACACCGCCAGGTCGTGCCGCACGGCGTGGGCGAGCGCGGCCGCGATCTGGTCCGGGTCTCGGGGCCGGACGACGTGGTCGGATCGGTGCGCCTCATCGTTCGGGAAGGGTCGCCCGACCGCGTCGCCCGAGCGATGCCTCTTCCGGCTACCGGCTGGTCAGGTCGTCGGCGCGGTGGCTACCGCCCTCGGAGTGGCCGCGATCTCCTCCTACGGCGACCCGCCCGGATGCGATCGCCGCCTCACGATCGGGGTCATGAGCAGGGAACGGGGAAGCGGGTGAGGCAGGTTCGGCAGCCTCTGCCTTGTCCGATGCGGCTGCGGAGGTGGTGTTCTTCGGACCGCGAACAGTGATGTAGACGAGCAGCAGGCCCATGAGGGCGACGCCTGCCCACATGGACTGCTGCCATCCGTCGACGTAGGACTGCTTCGCGGCGTCCACCAGGGTCTGAGCCTGTGAGCCTGCGCCGTTCGAGGCCTGGAGTGCGTTGGCGATGCCCTCGCGGGCCGTGTCAGCGGCCCCCTGGGGGATGCCGTCCAGCTTGTCGTCGATGGCGTTGCGGTAGCCGGCCGTCAGGATCGCACCGAGCATGGCGACGCCGAGTGCGGTGCCGAATTCTCGGGTGACGTCGTTGAGAGCGGAGGCGACGCCCTGTTTGTCCTGTGGCAGGGCACGGGTGATGGCTTCGGTGGAGGGCACCATGGACAGGGCCATGCCGACGCCCATGACGACGATGCCGGGCAGGATCGTCAGGTAGCCGCCGTCGATGGAGACGAACAGGGCCAGAAGCGCCAGACCGACGCCGGTCAAAGCGATTCCCGAACTCATGGTCAGGCGGGAGCCGACCCGCGCGGCCAGCCTGGGGGCCAGGCCGGAGGCCGTCATCATCGCGGCCGCCATGGGCATCAGCGCCGCCGCGGACAGCAGCGCCGACCAGCCGAGCACGGCCTGGAAGAACGGGAACAGGACCACGAAGATGCCCGACTGGACACCGAAGACCACCAGCAACGTGATCGAGCCGCCGGCCAGGCCGCGCTGGCCGAACAGGCGCACGTCCAGCAGCGAGGCGTCCCGGCGGCGCAGCTCCCATGACACGAACCCGGCCGTGGCGATGAGGCCGGCGGCGAGGCTGATCAGCGTCGCGGGTGCGGTCCAGCCGCGACGCGGTCCCTCCTGCAGGACGAAGGTGAGGGCGGCCACGGCGATGATGGAGACCAGTGCGCCGACGGCGTCGAAGGCGTGAGCGGGGCGCTCGTGGGAGTTGGGGACCGACTTCAGTGTCATGGCCAGGGCGATGACGATCAGGGCCACGGGCAGGACGAACATCCAGCGCCAGTCGGCGACGTCGACCAGGAGGGCGGACAGGAACATGCCCAGGATGCCGCCTCCTCCGGCGACGCCGGTCCACACGCCGATCGCCTTCCCGCGCTGCTCTTCGGGGAACGTGGAGGTGATGACGGCCAGGGTGATGGGCATGATCGTCGCGGCGCCGATACCGCAGGCCACGCGCGCGGCCATCATGATTTCGGCGGTCGGGGCCAGGCCCGCCGCGATGCTCGCGATGCCGAAGACGGCCAGCCCGGCGATCAGCGTGGGCTTGCGGCCCAGGCGGTCACCGATCGCGCCGAGCGGCAGCAGCAGCGCGGCCAGGGTGAGGGTGTAGATGTTGATGATCCACAGGACCGTGTCCTGCGAGGTGTCGAAGTCGACGGCCAGCTGCGTCTGGGCGACGGTCAGCCCGGACACCGACGCGATGACGGCCATCAACGCCATCGAGACGGCGATCAGGACCACGCGCAGCTGACGCGCGTCCGGCACGTCCCCGCCGCCGTCGGCGAGCGCGGCCTGTGAAGGTTTCGTACTCATGGATTCCTCTCGAAATGGGCATGCAGCATCAGCGGCGAGGCAGGACCGGCCGGTCTGTCGCCAGGTGAAGGGGAAAGCGGAACCCGACCGTGCCGAGCAGATCCCTCGGGCTGCCATCGCCTGCGATGGGGTCGATGACCGGAGCGTGATGAGCTACCTGATCGGCGCAACATCAACCGAGGCGTGGTGTCTCAGTGGGGCGCGCACTCCTGTTCCGCGACCGTGCTCATCGCAGAGTGAGTGAGGTCTCGGTATCGATATGGGTCAGCTTGTCGGGGTTGCGGACGTAGTAGAGACCGGTGACGCGGGCGTCCTCGACGCGCACCGCCAAGACACCGTCGAACTCGCCGTCCACGCGCACGATCAGTGCCGGGTTGCCGTTGGCCACGGTCGGCCCAACGGTGAGAGCGGCATCGGTCTTGGCCAGGCCGCCAATGATGAAACGGGCCACTTTCTCGGCGCCGATGATCGGATGAGGCGCGGCCTGCTTTACGCCACCGCCGTCGCTGATGGCCACGACCTGGGGGGCGAGCACGTCGAACAGCGCCTGCAGGTCCCGAGTGACCAACGCCCGCCGGAACGCCTCCACGACCGCCCGGGCCTGGCTTGGGGACACCGCTTCGCGGGGGCGGCGAGCGTCCACGTGCCTGCGGGCACGGTGCGCGATCTGGCGGACGGCCACGGAGGTCTTCCCGACGGCGGCCGCGATCTCGTCATAGCCGAACCCGAAGACCTCGCGCAGCACGAACACGGCGCGTTCGGTCGGTGACAACGTCTCCAGAACGAGCATCAGCGCCATCGACACGCTCTCGGCCAGCTCGATGTTCTCGGCCACGTCCGGTGTGGTGAGCAGCGGTTCGGGCAGCCAGGGACCGACGTAGGCCTCCCTGCAGCGCCTTATGCTGCGCAAACGGTTCATCGATTGGCGGATCGTGATCTGGACCAGGTAGGCGCGCTGATCGCGCACCTGCCCCACGTCGACCTTGACCCATCGCAGCCAGGTCTCCTGCAGAACGTCCTCCGCGTCGGCCGCCGATCCGAGCATCTCGTAGGCGACCGTGAACAGCATGTTCCGGTGGGCGAGGAACGCCTCGGTCTCCGGGTCGGTGGCGTACTCGCTCACATCCCGAGCCTGCTCCTTATCCAGCGGCCCTGCCTGCCGGCGACCCTCGAGCTGTGCGTCCACGACACGATCCTCTTTCGGGGATAGCCATTGGGCTCGGCCCAACGGGTTGGTGCAGTCGACATCAAGACACCGACTGGTGCACGCGTGTGACATCGGGCCGCCTACGATTCGATGCTCACAGGACCGCCGACGGCCGCATGTCGCCGCCGGCCGAAGGACGGTTCCAGGATGCTGTGCGCGTCCCTGCAGTCGAGGCGCGGATAGATCGCGTGACTGGCCGGTAAGAACACCTGACGCAACTCAGGTCCGGCGTGGTCTGTCCATCCCCCGCGTGCGCGGGGACCGCAGCGCGTTGGCCCTGCGCACGCAGGGATGGTTCTTCCGGTCGTGCGCACAGTCCGGGAGTTTCACCATCAGGCGGGACGACAGCCAGCAAACAACCCGTCGAAGACTGGGGACGTCCGGGCCACCGAAAGGCGCGGAGTCGTGTCGTCGGCCGGGCCCTGTCGGATGGCGTCGCAGGGCGCGGGGCGGGGGCAATACGTCACGTCTCGGTGGCACGCATCGCGAAGGGGGGTCGGGTGCGAGCGCCGATCGAGGTCTGCAGACGAGGCGAAATTGGCCCTGTGGCAGATCACCGACGCCTGCTCTGGTTCGGCTGTCGATTCGTCAGGGCGATCATGACCAGCCGGGCCAAATGATCGGTGATCGTTCTCGCGGCGTGTGCATGGCTGGAAGCGTCAGCGTCCGTCGCGAAGACTGTCGGTCAACCGCTCCAACAGTGCCGATCCTCGGGCGTAATCCAATGCCTTGGCTTCGACACCCGCCCGAAGGCGGTCGTCTCGGTCGAAGGCCGTGTCCAGTGCCTGTTCGGTGAGCATCGTGATCGCCGCGTCCATGTCGAAGACGGCGAGCTTCTTGGCGACTTCCCGTCTGGCGCTCGGGGGGAGCGCCGGGTCGCGGCACTGCTCGACGAGCAGCGCGACTCCTGCGGCCTGGTCGACCCCGGCGACATCACTGGCCGCGTCGAGCCGGTCGTGGCTGTCATCCCGTCTGTCACGGGCCTGTTCGGTGAGCAGTGCGATGCCCTGCCGGAGATCCCAGTCGCTCGCCGTCTTGGCGGCCAGCCGGCGGTCGAAGGGCTCGACCGAGCGATCTCGAGCGAGTTCGCTGAGCAGCGCGACCCCGAGCGCCGAGTCCTTTTCGGTCACCTCAAGTGCCGCTCGGCGGCGGTTGATGGCGTCGATGGTGCGGCTGCGGGCCAGCCGAACGAGGTCGCGGAGATCGGCCGGTAGCTCGCTGCCTTCTGGAATGGCCGCACGGGAAGGTTCGCTGCTGGGCTGGGTGCCGGTCGGCGTGACGTGCCGGTTGATCGTTTCTGCGGCCGGACGTGGCGGCCAGTCCGCCGTGACGGTGCTGCCATCGGCGCTCAAGGCGGTCAGCAACTCGCCTAAAGTCGGGCGCAATGCTGGTTGCTTGGCGAGGCAGGCGGCGACGATGTCCCTGATGCCGATGGGGACCTGGGAGAGGTCCGGCTCGTCTTGCACGATTCGGAAGAGCACCGCTTGAGGATGGCCGACGCCGAAGGGAACCGTTCCGGTCGCGGCGAACGTCAGGACCGATCCCAGGGAGAAGACGTCGCTGGGCGGGCCGATCTGCCGGCCGGCGAGAATCTGCTCCGGGGACATGTAGCTCGGAGTGCCTACGATCGCGCTGGTAGTGGTGGCAGAGGTGACATCGAGGGCGCGGGCGATTCCGAAGTCGATGACCCGGGGACCGTCCGATGCGATCAGGATGTTGGTGGGCTTGAGGTCACGATGGACAAGGCCGCATCCGTGGATGGCGCCCAATGCTTCGACCAGGCCGGCGCCGAGGCGCGCCACTCGGTCCGGCGGGAGCGGGCCCTGGTCGATGACCGTCCGGTAGAGGGAAGGGCCGTCGACGTAGGCGGTGACCATCCAGGGTGGGTCGCCGTAGGGGTCGGCGTCCACCACATTGGCGGTGTAGAACCCGCCCACGCGCCGGGCCGCGGTGATCTCCGTGGCGAACCGGCGCCGGAACTCCGGATCACTGCCGTACTCGGCACGGACGACCTTCACGGCTACCGGGCGTCCGCCTGGCGAGAGACCGAGGTAGACGGTTCCCATCCCGCCCGATCCGAGCCGCGCGGTCAGTGAGTATCGGCCCATGGTCTGTGGGTCGTCGGGGCCAAGAGGATCCACTCTGAGTCCTTGTCGGCATGGTGCACCGAGTCGTCCATCCAATGATCCCGTGTGCGCAGGCTCGGCGGAAGGCGTTGGCTCCCGAAAGTGGCTCCCGAGGTGGTAGGGATCAGGACCACACGACAACGACGCTGATTCAGCAATCGCTGATGTCCCTGAGCGCAGCTGCCACGAGTGCGGCCGTTTCGGCGCCGCTGTTGCTGGGGCGATGAGAGACGGGTTAAGCGGGGCTGGGCACGGCGTCCGCAGCTTTGCGGCTCGTCTCGAGGATGGTTCACGGCATGCGAATGCGGTCGCCCGACCGTGGGGGCCATGAGCGAACCGATTTTGTTCCCGCGAGAGCGGCGGTCCCCGCGCGGGCCGCGCTGGCGCCTGGTCGGGGTGGTGGTGCCGGTCTACAACGAGCAGCACGTGCTGGAGCGCAGCGTCCGCGGGCTGCGCGACTTCCTGAAGACCGGGCTCTCCTACGACTTCGTCATCACGATCGCCGACAATGCCGGCACCGACCGGACTTGGGACATCGCGAGGCGGCTGGCCGACGCGCTGGCGCCGGTCCGGGCCGTCCACCTGGACCGCAAGGGGCGGGGCCGGGCACTGCGGCACATCTGGTCGGCCAGCGTCGCCGACGTGGTCGCCTACATGGACGTGGACCTGTCCACCGACCTCAACGGGTCCCTGTCGCTGGTGAAGCCGCTGCTGGCGAACTCGCTATCGGGTCGCGGCTGGCGCGCGGAGCGCACACGGCCCGCGGCCCCAAGTGGGAGATCATCTCGGGCTGCTACAACCTGCTGCTGCGCGCCGTGATGCGCGCCCGGTTCTCCGATGCCCAATGCGGGTTCAAGGCGGCCCGGACGGAGGTCGTCAAGGCGTTGCTGCCCGTCGTCGAGGACGAGGAAGTGGTTTCTTCGACACCGAGTTGCTGCTGCTCGCCGAACGAGTCGGCCTGCGGGTGCAAACGCCTTCCATGTGCGGGACGCAGGACCTCCGCCCAGCAGGGAGAGAGCTGAATCCAGCAGGTGACGTCGTTTCCGAGTTCGTCGATGAGTTCCGACCTCACCGCGGGTAGCTAATAGATCGCGAAGGCGACGTCGGACAGCCGTGCGGTATCGCCGCGCAGCACGGCGTGTGGCAGGTCGTCGCACCATTTCGTCAGCCAGCGTGCGTCCTCGTCCCGTGAGTGCTGCTCATGGCGGAGAGGTTGCGGGGCCGGTTTCGCCAGCAGCGCGTTCAGGACTTTGACCTCTTTGGACGCGCCCAGCCCTGCGAAAATCGCCAGTGCCTGCCGCAGGTGGCGATCTGCCTCGGCCGTCTCCCCGGCGCTGCGGTGCGCTATGCCCACATTTCGGAGGGCCCCGGCCTCTTGGCGGGGGTCGCGCAGCGATCTGAACAGGGCCGCCGCCTCCAGAGCCCAGTGGATCGCCGCGTCCCGGTGGCAGGTGCCGCAGCGGATCGTATAGGCCGCGCTGAGGTTCAGGAAGATCGTTGCTTTGACGGGGCGCGCGTCGATCTCCTCGGCCGTCTTGAGCGCCCGACACAGCTGCCAGATGATGAAGGACGCTGAGCCGTGGGGACGCCAGTCGAGGCAGGTGAGCGCGTGGTTGACGCGGGCGAGCATGGCATCGGCGGAGGCGTCCAGGCGTTCGAAGAGGTGGATGGCCGTGTCGAGGGTTCTGGCGGCCTCCGCATAGCGGCGCTGCATGCGCAGAGCGTCGCCGAGGGCCGTCAGGGCCTGGCCCTGACGACGCCGTTCCCGCGTGGCCGTGCAGATGCCCAGGTCGGCCCGGTGGCATGATTCGGCCCTGGCGTACCTGCCCATGCGGAAGTAGACGAGGCCGAGATTGTGCAGGACATCGCCCTCTGAGACGAGGTCGACTCCGCGCAAGAGTTCGCGTGCGCGCCTGAGATGGGATTCCGCCAGGTCGTACTGCCCTCCGATGCGGTAGGCGTTGCCCAGGTTGGCCGCGGCGACGGCCTGCTGCCTCGGGCCCAGCCTGGCCGCCGCGTCCAGGGCACGGGTCTGCGCGGCGATCGAGTCGTCCACGAGGTGGCGGAACTCCAGGTAGGCGCTCAGGTCGGCGGCGAGCGCGAACGTGCGGAGCCACTGGCCCGATTCGTGGGCCTCGGACAGGGCGGCGAGCAGGTTCGCGCGTTCGGTGTCCAGCCAGGACAGGGCCTGTTCCCGGGTGGCGAAACGGTCGTCCTCGGATCCGCCGAGCCGGCGGGCGGCGGATGCGGCGGTCCGCTGGTAGAACTGCGTGAGCCGGCCATGCGCGGCGACGCGGTCGGGCTCGGCGTCCTCGTCGGCCAGCCTTTCGCGGGCGTAGTCGCGCATCAGGTCGTGGAAGCGGTACCTGCCGTCCGCCGAACCGTCCTCGATCAGATGGGCCGCGCGGAGGCGGCGCAACGTCCTGCGGACACCGGAGGTCGGGGAGTCCGCGAGGACCGCCGCCGCGTCGAGCCCGAACTCGGCGCCGGGGTTCAGCGCCAGCGACCGGAACAGCCGGGCCTGCTCCGGGGCGAGGCGTGCGTACGACAGGGCGAACGCCGCCCGTACCGCGATCTCACCGTCGGCGTCGGCGTACTGCAGTTCCTCCAGGCGCGCCCCGGCCTCCGACAGGTCGGCGACCGTCCCGGCCAGTGGCCGGGACGGCTCGTCCGCCAGCAGTGCCGCGACGATACGCAGCGCCAGCGGCAGGCCGCCGCATAGTCGGGCGATCGTGGCGGCGTCGCCGGGATGGTCGTCGATCCGGGTGTCGCGCGGATCGAGCATGGCCATGGCGCGCCTTAGCAGCGTCACCGCGTCCTCGGCGGGCAGGACACCGATATCGACCTTCCGCGTGTTCAGCATGCCGAGCCGGTGCCGCGAGGTGACGATCGCCGCCGTGCGGCCGTCGGCCGGCAGCAGCGGCCCGGCCTGCTCGTGCGAGGCGGCGTTGTCGATCACGACGAGGATCCGGCGGCCCTCCCGGGCGTAGGCGTCCAGGATCGAGGTGAACAGCCGGGACCGGTTCTGGAGGCCGGGCGGGACGTGCTCGCCGGGGACACCGAGGGCGCGGAGCCACCCCTCCAGCGCCACTTCGGGTTCGACGCGCCGGACGCTGTCGTAGCCGAACAGGTCGACGAACAGGACGCCGCCCGGGAACCAGCCGTCGTCCAGCGCGGTCCGGGCGGCCTGGACGGCCAGTTCCGTCTTGCCGACCCCCGCCATCCCGCTGACCGCCGCGCCGACGACCGCCGGGCCTGCGGCGTCCTGGTTCCCCGGGGCCGGCAGGGCCTGTGGGGCCAGCGGGGCCAGCACGCGGCGCAGCTCGTCCTCGCGGCCGGTGAAGGCGCCCGACCCGGCGGGCAGACCGGACAGTGCCGGGGTCACGGCGGGCGGCAACTGCACGGTGATGTCGCGCCCCTGGACCACAGCGGAGAAGAAGATCCCGCCGGTGATCTCGTTGCGGGTCCCGCCGCTCACCGGGACGGTCCGGCGCCGTCCCGGGGCTCCTCGTCCGCGCCGGAGCCGGTGGCGGGAGCGGGCTTGCCGGTGAAGGCGATGTCGCGGCCCATGACCACCGGACCGTGGACGGTCCCGCCGCTGAAGGTGTTGACGGTCGCGCCGTGCTCCTCGCCGGACCGCTCGGGCGTCGGCGGCGGGACGGGCGCCGGGGCAGGGTGGGGCAGGGCCATCACGAGCGCGGCCAGAGCGGCGAACGCGCCGAACACGCCGGCCAGCCAGCCCGCCTGCTCCAATCCCCGCAGGAGCCAGAACACCACGAGCGTCCCAGCGGCCGTTACCGCAGCCCCGATCACCGCCCAGATCAGCGCACGCGCCCTCATGGCGTCACCCATTCCTCTCTTGGCCTTTATCCGACCGGTCCACCGGCTGCTCCTCTTCATCACCAACGCGTGTGAGTCGCTGGGCTACCAGCTCTGCAAGGTCACCAAAGCACGCGGTACTTCTTGACCGCCGACGCCGTGGTCGGGCTCTACCGGCGGGCCACCATCGACATCGATGACGAACGCGCCCGCGAGCGTGCCGCCAAGGTGGGCGACGTGGTCTGACGACCAATCTGCCGTCAAATGGACGATTCTGCTGAATGTCGACGAATGCCTTCGTGTTCGTCAAGGCTGTGGTCGGTGCGGTGCGGTGCGGTGCGGTGCGGTGCGGTGGGCTGGGGCGGGGCCGGGGGCAGGTTCCGGCGGGATATCGGCTCGGGCAAGGTGGAGGTTTCGGGATAGGTGATCAGGCGGCGGCGGAGTCGGGTGGGAAGACGACCTCGGATCTGCCGCCGAGTGTGGGCCTGCGTCGGTCAGTTCGGTGAACCGGGCGGCGGGTCTGCACAAGGCGTTGCCGCGGCGGCGGCGCAGCCGGCAGTCGTCCGGCAGGTCCTGGTCCAGGACGGCGTGGCGGTCGTGTGCGGCGCGGGTGCCCGAGCGGGGAGTGCTCGCATCCCGGGGCGGGCGGTGAGGGACCGCGCGCGGACTGGTTGTCGGGGCCGTCGCTCGCGCTCCGCCCCAGGCCAAGCTTGCGGTACCACCACCGGAAGGCGCGGGCGTGCGGGATGATGAAGTCCTGCACGATGTCGCCGTCGCTGTAGAGGAGGTCCAGCATCGCGTACGGAGGCGGGCCCGATTCCTCGAACGAGTCGGCCAGGTAGTCGACCGCCGTGGTCATCCGGATCATCCGCTCGCAGCCCTGATACGGGCGCGCGGAAGGTGGTGGCGGTGTACCTGCGGCCTTCGGTTTCGGAGATCGCGCGGAAGAGGGTCAGTGCGTGCGCGCGGGGCGACGGGTTTGCCGTTAGCGGCGCTCATCCGGGGGCGGCCGGAATGTGACAGAAAGGGGCCATGGCTCGGTGTTCGCTGCGGTCAGCGGCGCCGACGAACGGGGGCTTGGTCGGCGAGCGCGGCGCCGACCACTGACAGCCGGCCACGGCCGGTGTGAGGGCGCAGGCCGGCGGCTGCGGGGGCTCTTGCCGGGTGGTGATGCCGAGGCCGGCGGCGACGAGGTGGAGTTTGGCGAGCCAGTCGCGCGTCGACGGTACCTTTGACCTTTTCATTCCTCGGGTGATCTCGTAGTTCTGTAGGACGGCGATGGCCTTGACCAGATGGCCGGCCTTGCAGGGGCTGCAGCGGAGCCTGCGGAGCAGCTTCCATGACTCAGTTGAGCGTTCGCGCGTTCGCCGGGTCCGCGGAGCTTGGCGTGCGAGCGGTTGGCCCTGTTTCTGCGACTCGGGTTTGTTGTGTCCCTTGTACGGGGTGATGACCACCGAGGCCTCGGCGCATTGATAGCCCTTGTCGGCCAGCGTGAGGATTCCGGCCTTGTCCAACTCCCGCAGAATCCCCCACACGCGGACTGCGGTCAGGTCGTGCGTGCGGCCGGGCAGCGCCACCGCCTCCTCGACATACCGCCAGGCCGTACTCGTCGACACGCCGAACCCGGCCCCGAGCCCTGTTCACTTCACCGGCCGAACGTCAGCATCGCGATCACTCCGTGATCACCATCACCTCAGACCGATGAAAAGGGTCCTTCGGACGCGGGGCGATCTCCCTGGGGAGATCGCCCCGCCGCGTTCCATCCGGGTCGGCGGTTCATTGTCCTTGGCGGAAGATGGCTCCGTCAGAGGAGGACTCATCCGCAGGCCGTAGCTGTCCCACGCCCCACAGTGTGGTGGTCCCCGGCACCAGGGCCATGCCGTCGACGTAGGCGGTACGGTTTCCGGCCTGGACGACCGAACTCGACCACGTGCCGTCGGACGAGCGGTGCATCAGCACCGGTGCGTCGCGGCCCGACTCCCGCGGGTCGCCGTCCCCGGAGACCCACAGCCCACCGCGGCCGTCGGCCGCGGCGACCCGCGGACGCCAGGTCCCCGGCACGTCCACCTTCTGCCACCGATTGCCGTCCCAGCGTGCGGCCACCGGGAACTCCGTTACGCCAAGGTCGTCGCTACGCGACACCGTCCCGGTCACCCAGACCTCCGTGGCCGACACCGCGACCACGTCCGACAGGAAGACTTGCTGCGAGGGCTCTCCGTCGCCGCCCCGGATGTCGTCGGGCAGCCCGTCACCGGCCGGTACCTGGGTCCAGGCCGTGCCGTCGTAATGTGCGATCACCTTGAAGCTGTCCGAGGAATCATTGCCGATCGCCCAGATGTCGCGGGCTGAGACCGCGCTTGCCCGTTCGATGCTGTACGGCAACTGGATCTGGATCCACCGGCGGCCGTTGAAATGCCAGGTGCCCACGCCGGCGTCGCGGCGATTGTCGCTGAAGACCCATGCCTTGTTGGGGCCCGCCGCGGTCACGCCGCTGACGACGCCGGTGGCCCATCGGTGCGCCACCACCCATTTGCCGCCGTTCCAGCGCAGTGCGTACGAACCGCTGGAAGCGTTGTCGCTGTCGCCGACCGCCCAGGTGTTGGAAGTGGACGTGGCGCTGGCCTCTCGGATCTCCCCGGGCAGTCCGGCGGGCACTGCCACGTTGCGCCAGGCCCTGCCGTTCCAGTGCTGCGCGACGATCCGGTCGTGCTGGTCACCGCTAACGAACGTCCAGGCGTTGCGCGGGCCGGTGGCCGTGACCGCCGACATGCTGTCGTACGGGCTGAAGTCGTTGGTCTTCACCAGCTGCCAGGGCTGCGGCTGTGCGGCTCGCGCCAGCGGTATCGCTCCCACGAGGGCCAATCCCAGCGCGAACATGGGCACTGGCATGAGACGGCGGAGTTTGTGGGTGAAGGTGCTGCGTGAATCCCTCATGCTTCCCCGATCGAGAGGGCTGAACAGTCATCTATAGGACACTTGGGGCGTCCCGGCGGTAGCGATCGGTGCCGGAAACGGCCACCGCGTCAACCGCTCGTTTTGATCGTCCGTCCGACATCTCAGGCTGATCGCGGAAGCAGTCGATCTCATCGGTGTTCTCCGGGTGTGGATCTGGGTGGCGAGGTCGGCCAGCCCGACCGGACGGCCGGGTTCGTGGCTTGATAGGCCATGGTTCGCCGGGCTCGGGCGGGTGGGCCTGCGTGATGCCGGCGGCAGATCGTTCAGCATCGTGCATAGGTGGTACCGGAGCCTCTCGACCGGATGCGATGGGCAGGCTTCGCCTTGTGCTCTGTGAACTTGATCAGTGGCCACGCGTAGGGGAGTGTCAGGCGACCGGATTCGCCCAGCCCACTGCACGGCTTTCGCGGGACGCCCGGCGTGATCAACGCAGGGTGACCCTCTGGACGTTGATCGCCAACCTTGGTCCGAGGCCTTGATCGTCGGGGTGTCGCGCCTTACCCTGCCACTGATCATTGACACACCCCCGAGTGTTTCAATCCCGCGTGATGTTCTCCGGGAAAGGCCCACCCCTGTGAAGACCCCCTCCTGCCTGCGCGCGCTGCCCGCCCGGCTCCTGTCCGTCCTCGCCCTCGGCGCGGCCGCCGCCCCCGCCGTCCTCGGCGGTGCCGCCGTGCCGGCCTCCGCCGCCGAGGACCCGCCCGTGACCATCGGCTACGACAAGTGCCCGCCCCTGCCCGCCGGCGCCACCCCGAGCCAGTGGAGCTGCGGCGTCCTGGTCGTCCCCGCCGGCACGATCAAGATCGGCAAGATCGAGCAGCCGATCACCTCGCCGATGACGATCGTGCTGCAGAACGGCCCCGACCCCGACACCGGCGTGCGCCGCAACTTCTTCGGGAGCTTCGAGTCGGCGCCGATGTCCGTACCCGGCGGCGTGCTCGGCGTCCCCGGCACCGAGGACATCCCGTTCCTCGGCCTGAAGGTCCTAACCGAGTACGTCGGCGGGCTCGAACTCGGCCAGGCCAGCGGGACCTACAGCACCGCGATGGACATCCGCATCAAGGTCATCAACCCGCTGCTCGGCGACACCTGCTACATCGGAACGAAGGACCAGCCCGTCCACCTGAAGACGCTGGCCGACACGTCCACGCTGAAGTTCTACACGAGCGCGATCGGCGCGACGTTCAACGACACCACGTTCTCCGTGCCCGCCACGTCCGGTTGCGGCCTCCTTGGCGGCATCGCCGACTGGCGGTCCGGCCTGCCCTCGGCGTCCGGCAACAACTCCGCCTCGCTGCAGGGCTACCTCGGGACGAAGTCGTACGCGTCCCTCACCTCGTAGGCCACCCCGAATCCAACAGGACGGAGACGGTGGGGGCGCTCCCCGGGCGAAGGGAGCACCCCACCGTCGACGGTGCCGACCGAGACCTCCGGGTCAGCCCCTCCCGCGGATCCGGCTGGTCCGCGGACAGCCGCAGGTTCCCCCATGACCGCAGAGGCCGAACAGGGGCAAAGTGACGGGTCAGGCCACTGGCGGTGCCCGGCGGCGCACCGTCGGGTCGTCATCTCGGCGCCACGGCCGTCCCACGGCGTGGTGGCGTGCGAAGCCCGCGGTATCGCTCTGGACATGCCCGGTCGAGCAAGGGCCAGCTCGGACAGGTTCATGGCCAGCTTGCGGTGGACAGCGGGAATCCAGTCCAGGACGCGCAGGGCGGTGTCGCGCCCGGCGCGCAGCACGGGGTTGTCCACGGTCGCGACGCGGGTCATCTTGTCGGTGAAGGACACGACCTCCTCGGCGACGGGCAGGCGCTCGGTCTCGTAGGCGTCGAGCCGCCGAGGCCGAGCTACGGCGCGTGCTGGAGGACGCGCGCTCCGACGCCGCCGCCGAACGCGCCCGCGCCGCCGAGGAACGTGGCGCGCAGGCTCTGGAACGCGCCGCCGAAGCCGAGTGACACCGCACGCGCGCCGACGATGATGGGGTTACGGCCGGACTCCGGTAGAAGGGCACCGCACACACCAGGATGGTGGCCCTGCCCGTCATCGGCCAAGGCGTGAACGGGCGATGAGGCTGTGACGTCCGAGCGGTATGGGTGAGTGGGCGCGGCGGTTGCATCGCCGCCCAGATGGCCATCGCCGAGCAGGAGAACGCGCGGCTGCGCGAGGCGCTGCAGACCGCCGAACACGACGCGCACGCCGCGCGCTGCGGACGCTGCCCGAGACGCCGCCCGGGACCTGGACGACACGCGCGGGGAGCTGAGGGTCGCTGTGCAGGTCCGCGACACCGCGGCCGCCGAGGCCGAGCTGCGGCGGTGCGCGAGCAGCTCGGCGCCGCCACCGAACGTGCTCGCGTCGCCGAGGAACGCACGCAGGCACTCGAACGCGCGGCCCAAGCCGAGTGACCCGCACGCACGCGCCGCGCGAAAGGATGACGGACGTGCCGTGACGCGCCCCGAACTGCCTACCGCGGATGTGCTGGTCGACGCGCGAACGGCCGGACGGTCCCGGCGCACGATCGACCAGGTCGCCGGAAGCCCCCGAGCCCCCTCGCCCGGCCGCATCGCCGCCTCCCCTGCTTTCAGATAGTGAACAGCCGGGGCCAGGGCAGGAGGCTGCGGGGGTGCCGCGCAGGACTTGACGGCGGTGATGAGTCCGGGGCGGCCCATCGCGGGTCGGCCGATGCGGCGGTCGCCCAGCCAGGCGACCGCCGAGTTCGGCGCCACCGACACCGTCGCGTACGCGTCCGGCTCGGTTCGTCATGGCTGGCCTGCGCCAGCGCGAGGTGGCGCTCGTCTGGTGTCACTTGCCGCTAAAGACAGGGAAGGCGCTGTGGTCGCCGTAGTCCACATCGCGCAGGCCCCGCAAAGCGTCCATGTCCGCGTCGGAGATCTCGAAGTCGACGTCGGCGTTGGACCGCATGTGTTCGGGGTTCGCCGTCTTGGGCAGCGACACCGTGCCCAGCTGGAGGGTGTAGCGGATGCACAGCTGAGGGACGGAGACCCCGTACTTGTCGGCCATCGCCCGGACTTCGGCGTTCTCCAGGATCGCGCCGTGGGCGATCGGCGAGTACGCCTCGACGAGGATCTGCTTGCTCTCGCAGTAGGCCAGCAGCTCGGCGGGGGTGTTCCCGGCGTGCACGAGCAGTTGGTTCACGTGCGGGACGACGGTCGCGCCTTCAAGGATGTTCTCCAGGTCGTGCTGCTGGAAGTTGGAGACGCCGATGGCCCGGATCTTTCCGGCTTGGTGGGCGTCCTCCAGCGCACGCCACGCCTCGCGGTTGCCCTGGGCGTAGTCGCCGCCGCGGAAGTCGTCCCACGGCTGCGGGCTGTGGATCAGCATCAGGTCGATACGGTCCAGGTCCAGCTTCTCCAGAGAGCCGTCGATCGCGGCGAGCGCCTGGTCGTAGTCCTTGATCTCCGCAGCGAGCTTGGTCGAGACGAACAGCTCCTCGCGGGGCACTCCCGAGGTGCGCACGCCCTCGCCGACGCCGCGCTCGTTGCCGTACGCCTGGGCGGTGTCGACGTTGCGGTAGCCGATCTGCACGGCCGCGCGGACCGCGTCGGCCGCCTTGTCGTCGTCGATGAACCAGGTGCCGAGCCCCAGCCTGGGAATCTCGACGCCGTTCGAAAGCGTGTAGGTCTCCTCCAGGACGGTCATGCGTTCGCTCCGTTCTTCGGCAGCTTGCCGTACACCTCGTCGGTGACCGGCTCGAGCCATTCGTTGCTGACACCTTCGCCCGGGGTGATGAAGGCGAGGTGGGAGAACCACGCGTCGGCCTTCGCGCCGTGCCAGTGCTTGGTGCCCGCCGGAACGCGGATCACCGTGCCCGGCTCCATGCTGATGGGGTCCTGCGCCTCGGCCTGGTACCAGCCGCTGCCCGCCGTGCACAGCAGGATCTGGTCCCCGCCGCCGTTCGTGCCGTGGTGGATGTGCCAGTTGTTGCGGCAGCCCGGCTCGAAGGAGACGTTGCTGACGGGAACGCTGCCCGAGGCGAGCGGAGCCAGATAGCTCTGGCCGATGAAGTACTGCGCGTAGGTGTCGTTCTTCTCGCCTAGCGGGAAGATCTGGTCGAATCCGTTGCCAGCCATCGTGGTCCTCTTCTTTGGGTTCACTGCCGCCCGCTGATCGTGCGGGGCCGGTTTGCTGCTCGCGTCGGGGGTAAGGCGGAGCGTTCGTCGGCGATCTTCTTCAGCAGGGTGATCGCGGTCATGGCGTTGGGCCAGCCGGCGTAGAAGGCCAGGTGCGTGATCGCCTCCGACAGCTCCTCCATGCTGAGCCCGTTGTCCAGGGCCACACCGAGGTGGTAACCGAGCTGCTCGCTGCGGTAGAGGGCCGCCAGCGCACTGACGGTGACCAGGCTTCGGTCCCTCGCAGACAGGCCGGGGCGTTCCCAGATGTCGCCGAACAGCACCTCGTTGGTGACGTCGACGAGCTTGGGCGCGATCTGCGCGAGTTCCTGCGGGGCGGACTGCTTGGGCACGGAAGAGCTCCTCTGGTGGAAGGGCGGTCGGCTCTCGGGTGGGATCGGTCGACCCCGGCACAGCCTGGGAGCGACCAGCCCCAACGGCTGTCCACTACCCAGAGAACCGCAGGTCACAGGCTGAGAGCAGGGCCTGATGATCCAGGTACTGACAGGACCCCTCTCCGCGCCGGACGCCCGCCTAACCTGAAGAGGTGAGCACACAGAGTGACATCCGCGAGTTCCTCGCCTCACGCCGCGCCAAGATCACCCCGCGGCAGGCCGGGCTGCCCGCGTACGGCGGTCGCCGGCGCGTGCCGGGGTTGCGCCGCGAAGAGGTCGCTTTGCTGGCGGAGGTCAGCATCGACTACTACGTACGGCTGGAACGTGGACACCTGGCCGGCGCCTCCGACGAGGTCCTGCACGCCGTCGCCACTGCTCTGCAACTGGACGAGGCCGAACGCGCCCACCTGTTCGACCTGGCCCGTGCCGCCGCCAAGCGGCCCGCCCGCCGTACGGGACGCCCCCGCGGACCGCTGCCCGACAGCGCCCTGCGGGTCCTGCACTCTATGACCGACTCGCCGGCGTTCATCCGCAACGGCCGCCTGGACATCCTGGCCACCAACCGCCTGGGCCGCGCTCTGTACTCCCCGGTGTTTCCCGATCGCGACACCCGGACGGCCAACATCGCCCGCTTCCAGTTCCTGGACCCGGACGGCCACGACTTCTTTCCCGACTGGGAGGAGTCGCTGAACACCACCGTTTCGCTGCTGCGCACCGAGGTCGGACGAGCGCCCGGCGACAGCGGGCTGACCGGCCTCATCGGCGAGCTGGTCACCCGCAGTGAGGAGTTCCGTACGGCGTGGGCCAAGCACAACGTGCGCCTGCACCACACCGGCCGCAAAGCCTTCCGCCACCCCGCGATCGGCGAGATCACCCTCGACTTCGACGCCATGGAACTCCCCGCCCAGCCCGGCCTCACCCTCACCGCCTACAGCGCACCACCGCACACTCCCGACCACGACAAGCTCCTACTCCTCGCCGCCTGGGCCGCCACCGAAGTCAGCCCGCAGGAGACCGTGGACCCGGCATCGTCCGACCGGCACGCGTAGCCCATCCCCTCCCGCCCGCGTGCCTGCCTCCCTGTCGGCAAACACAAGCTGATCGACAAGACGGTGAAGGGCCCCGACGCGAACGAACGGGCCGCCAGCACTGCCTTCGTGTGGCGCGAGACCACCTACGCGGCCGGCCGGCGGGCCACCGCCCGCATCACCACGGCCAGCCCTTACCGGCTCACCATCGACGGCGCCCTCACCGCCGTCACCGATCGCCTCGCCGCCCCCGCCCCTCGTCCCGGCGCGCACACGCCCGCGACTCTGTTCGGCGCCGACCCCATCACCCGGCTCCCCGGCAGCAGCCCCCTCGCCAGCACCACCCCCCACGCGGCCGAAGAAACCCCCCAATGACCACCCTCCGCACCGTGCTCATCACCGGCACCTCCGCCGGCATCGGCGCCACGTTCGCCCACTACCTCGCCGCCCGCGGCTAGCAGCTCCTGCTGGTCACCGCTGACGAGCCGATTCGCAATCGGGTGTGTGTCAGTGTCTCGCCGCGGTGCGGTCCATCATGGAGCCGATGGTCATGGTCATCCTGCGGCGGCCGGCCAACCGTCCCGCGTTGGCCATCAGCCGGTTGCGCCTGCCGGCGATCACGCTGGGCGGCGGGTCGCGTCGGTCCAGAGTCCGCAGGGCGGTCTCGACGACCTGCTCCGGGTGCATGCGCCCGGTGCCGCCGTCGGCCCGGTCCCCGGCGACGTCGAAGAACTCGGTCTCGGTCGCGCCCGGCGACAGCGCCAGCACGCGCAGCCCGCTGCCGCGCGACTCGTACCACAGCGCCTCGGTGAGGCTCAGCACAAACGCCTTGGTCGCGCCGTAGACGGCCATGGTCGGGGTGGCCTGGTAGGCGGCCATGCTGGCGACGTTGACCAGCACGCCGCCGGGACGGGCCCGCAGCCGTTCGATGAACACTCGGCTCAGTTCGGTCAGGCTGGTGACGTTGACGGCGATCTCGGCGGCCAGCCGCTGCGGGTCGGTCCGGTGGAACGCGGTGTTGGTGGCGAACCCGGCGTTGTTCACCAAGCTGGTCACCGCCAGGCCCCGCCCGGTCAGGGCGGCGTCGAGTTCGTTCGCGGCGCCGGGCTGGGCCAGGTCCACGGCGATCGGGGTGGCGGTGACGCCGTGGGCCGTCGCGAGTTCGTCGGCGAGCCGCTCCAGCCGGTCCAGGCGCCGGGCGGCGAGCACCACGTCGGAGCCGCGGGCAGCGAGCCGCCGGGCGAACTCGGCGCCGATGCCCGAGCTGGCGCCGGTGATGAGGGTGGTCTGGCCGCGGTAGTCGACAGGTGTCATGACTCCTCCGAGAGGTTCGTTGCAGGGACATTGGCACCGTAGGTCCGCCTGGCACTGAGTGTCAAACAGTCACTTGGGCGTTAGGATGTGAGAATGCCGGATCCCATCGAGGACAAGCTGTGGGCGCGTACCCGCCAGGCCGTCCACGCCGAGGTCGCCCGCATCGCGATGGAGCTGTTTCTGGAGCGCGGCTTTGAGGCGACCACCATCGACGACATCGCCGCCGCGGCCGGCATCTCCCGCCGCTCCTTCTTCCGCTACTTCGGCACCAAGGAGGACATCGTCTTGGGCGACCTGGCCGCCCAGGGCGAACGGATCCGCGAACGGCTGCTCGCTCGGCCCGACCACGAGGACGCCTGGACAGCCCTGCTCAACGCGCTGCGTGACGCCCCGCGCCCCGGCCGAGACGAGGCGACCACGCTGAAGATCTCTAAGATGCTCTACGGGACACCGTCGCTGCGCGCCCGCAGTATCGAAAAGCACCTGCACTGGCAGGAACTGCTCACCCCCGAGATCCGCCGCCGCCTCGGCCGCGCGCCCGGCGACGAGCACGACCTGCGCGCCGCCGCGATCGTCGCCTGCGTGCTCGCCTGCCTGGACGTCGCCGGCGAGGCATGGACCCGAAGCGACGGCGCCGAGCCCCTGGAAGAACTGGTCCTGGCGGCGGTCACGGCAGTACGCCAGAGCACGCCGGGCACCTGAACGCCCCGCCCTCCCGGGGTCCAGGAACGCCTCCACCGGTTCTGCAGCGGTTGACGACACATCGGCGGTCGGCGGTGGTCGCGTCTGCTTCCCGGTGCTCGCGCCGTGGTAACACTACGCCGCCTCCGTCATCGCTCGCCGCTCGCACGAGCGCCGCACCGGGCTCTGATCGGTGCAGGAGCTGGACCACGTCCAGCTCCTGCGCCGCCAGCCCGATCACGCCGCCCGGACCCTGCTGGACCTCAGGGATGACCTGGGCGCCGTCTCCTCTCAGCGGCTGGCGCGAACCGTGGCGCCCGGGGTGGCACTTACAGTCAGCGGAACAGGTGGAAGAATCCGCGCACCTGCTTGACCAGCGACTCCGGCTGCTCCAGCGCGGCGAAGTGGCCACCGTGCGGCAGCTCCTCGAACCAGCGCAGGTCGGTGAACCGCAGCTCGGCCTCCCGCCTCGACGGGCGGGTCATGTCGCGCGGGTAGACCGACGGCCCGGATGGCGCGGTCACCCTGTCCCGGAAGTTGGCGAAGCTCTCCCAGTACAGGCGCGCCGACGACGTGGCACATCAAGATCGTGACCTCTCGCCGCACCCAGGACGATTCCAGGGCCCGCTGGTCCAGGAGCACGATGGCGGCCCGGCAGTCGGCCAGCGCGGTCACGACTGCCGGATGCCAGGCGTCCCCCACCGGAAGCCCGAACGCCCGCCCCGCCGCGCCATAGATCAAATTGCCCGCTGCCCACCCCACCGCGAGCAAGATCCCGCCGATGAGCACCCCGATCCGCATAACCCCAATATGTCGGAAAGCACCACTTGGACAGGTGAATACCGATCAGATCCGGCCCCACTCGCCACACAAAGCCCGTCGGCTCGCGACAAATCCGGCGACATCGCCGTTCCAGCGGCCGCGCGGCCCCTATGGCGGCACGGCCACTCGTCGCAGTCGTCGGGACCGATGTCGTGACCGTACCTCGCGGTCGCCGCGCCGCGGCCAAGAAGGGCGAACGGCACCACGGGGCACCGGATCCGGCCACCTGCTGCCGACCGGCCTCTCAGCCTGGGCCGCGGCGCGGTCGCCGGGTTGCCGGCGGAGGCAATCAAGTTGCCGCAGACCCCTACCGTGAGCTGGTCGTGATCGGATTCCCCGCCGAACTCACCGACTCCCGAAGCGTCTTCGTCCCGCAATGGCGTGGTCGAAGCGTGGAGCCGGAATGCTCAGCGTGCGCGGTCAGCCCGAACGTGAGCGAGCCGTGGCATGCAAATCTGTTAACGGCAGGGTAACGGCCGGCTCGGAACACTCGCGATCATGGATTCCGACGTTCCGTCCCCGCCGTCATGAGGCCGATCGCGCTTCTGATGGCGGTGCTCGCCGGTGCCGCCGTCCTATTGGCGGCAGGCTCATCGGTCGTTGTCCGGGAGACAGTCCCGCCCCGCGCGGCGACCCCACCGCCCACCATAAGCCCGATGCCCGCACCGTCCAGGTCTCCGGCGTTCGGCCGGTCGGAGCGCGCGTCCCTCACCCGCGCGCTCGACCGCTACCTCCGCGACATGCCCGGCGACCTGTCGGTGTCAGTGCGGGAGGTCACCACGGGCCTCGGCTTCACCTACAACGGCGACCTGCGGACGGCGACCGCCAGCATCGTCAAGGTCGACATCGTCATCGCCCTGCTGCTGCGCGCCCAGCGGGAGAAGCGCGCCCTGACCGCATCGGAGCGGACGCTCGCCGAGAAGGCGATCCGGATCAGCGACAACGACGCGGCCAGCGCGCTGTGGAACGAGATCGGCGGGGCGTCCGGGCTGGCGTCGGCCAACCGCAGGCTCGGCCTGCGCGACACGATCCCCGGCGGGGGCGGGGCGTGGGGAGCGACCACGACCGGCGCCGCCGACCAGGTCCGGCTGCTGGCCGCGCTCACCTCTGACCGCTCCGCCCTGCACGCCTCCGGCCGCCGCTACCTGCGGAAACTGATGGCGGACGTGACGCCGGAGCAGGCGTGGGGGGTGAGCGCCGCGGCCGGGGACGGGGCGCAGGTCGCGCTCAAGAACGGCTGGCTGCCCCGCGAGATCCACGACGGGCGCTGGACGGTCAACAGCATCGGCCTGATCCGCGACGCCGGCCGGCTGTTCCTGGTCGCGGCCGTGTCCGAGCGCGACTCCACGCTGGAGAAGGGGATCGCGGCCGTCGAGCACGCGTGCGCGAGCGTCGTCGCCGCCCTCGCCCGCGCGACCTCGTCCGGCCGCGCCTCCCAGCGGTAGCCGGTCACGCCGACTCGCCCCCCAGGATCGCGCCTCGTGCCGGGTGGGCGGCTGCAACGCGGCCGCGGTGATCAGCCACAGCGGGCCGCCGAAGCGGACGACGGGGACGGGGAAGGTGAACCCCGGAGCCCACCAGCGTCAGCGTCCTGGCCATACAGGCCGGGGCGATCACCAGCCCGATCCACGCGACGGGCCGCGGCAGCAGCCCGGTGAGCAGTCCCCTAGCCGACAGACCCACGACGAGCAGCGCGGATTCGGGGTGGGGGCGGGGTTCGCTCCCGTCGACCCATCCCGAGCCCGGCCCGCGGCCGTCATCATCCTTGATGGACCGGTGGACTGGGAGGAGACGGATCTGCAGCGAAGCGGAGGCCTTCTTCTTCAAGGAGGTCGTCGGGGCGCTCGCAGTGCTCGGTGGGAGCCTTCAGTTGGAGGAGAACGCCCGCAGGGCCGGTGTCGACGTTCGGGCCGAACGTCTTCCCAGGGGAGCAGCACACCTTCCAGATGGCCGCGGGACGCGCGCCGGAGGCCGATGACGCGATCCGCAGGCTGGCCGCTTGGGTCCGGCCCAGACTCGGCCTGGCCTGACACCTGGTCAGGGCGCCCGTCCCTTACCCTCCGCGCCCCGCCGCGGAGGGTAAGGCCGTCGGGGAAATGCGCTCGATCGAAGGATGCCGGATTTGATGATTGGTCGGATCCGGTTCAGGGTCAGCCGTCCGAGCTGCTCCTCGCTGGTAGACGACACACGAGAAAAGTACGGGCGAACGAGGCCGGCTCTGGGGCTTGCATAGTTCGAAGCGGAGTTGAGGGCGGATGAAATGCCGCGGTGCGGGCTCGGCAGGTTCCAGCTTGTCGCCCTATCCGGTTATGAGCGGCGGGAGACAGTTCGAGGTTCACGCGGGGCCGAGGCTCGCAGGCGAGGGCGCGGGACGGACCGGCGGGCGCAGGGCTGGGGCGTCGGGGGCGAAGAAGAGCTGGTCGAGGTGCTCGATCGCGTAGTCGATGGCGCCGAGCACGACGCACTCGTCGCCGAGGGTGGATCCGCTGAGCCTCGGCATGCGCAGGCAGACTCGTTCGAGGCGGGAGCGCAGGGGCGGCAGCAGGACGTCGGCGGAGCGGGAGAAGCCTCCGCCGAGCACCACGATCTCAGGGTCGAGGAGGAGCACCGCCGCGGCGGTGCCGATCGCGAGCTTGTCGGAGAAGCGCGCGACGGCGTCGAGGGCGGTGGGGTCGCCGTCGCGCGCGGCCGCGAGGGTGAATCCGGCGGCGTCCTCGGGCGGTAGGCCGTCGGGGACGATCGCGGCGTTGTTGAGGTCCACCGGTCCGTCTCGCCAGCCCGCCTCGGGAAGCATGACGATCTCGCCCGCGGCCGCCCCGAAGCCGCGATGGAGCCGGCCGTCGATGATCAGGCCGGTGCCCATGCGCCGCCCGATGTGCAGGAAGACCACGTCCTTGGCGTCGCGGGCCACGCCGCGCCTGGTCTCGGCCAGGGCGGCGAGCCGGCTGTCGTTCTCGACCAGCACCCGGCAGGGGAACCTCTCGCCGAGCAGTCCCTCGAGGTCGAGGTCGCGCCAGGCCGGGATCGACGCGGACATGATGACCCGGCCGTCGGGGCCGACGAGCCCGGTGGTGCCGACCGCCACCGTCCACAGGTCGGCGATCGTCAGGCCGCCCAGGGCGAGGCAGGCGGCGGCGGCCTGCTCTATCGCCGCGAGCCGGTCCTCGAGCGGCGCGGCGGGGTGCGCCGGGCGGCGCGTCTCGGCGAGGACGTTGCCGTCGAGGTCGGCGAGGGCGGCGCGGATGTGGTAGGCGCCGATGTCGAGGCCCATGAGGTGCCCGCCGTCGGCGCGGAACCGGTAGCGCCGGGCGGGTCGGCCCATCGTGCCGGGCGCCGGGGGGACCTCCTCCACCCATCCCATGGCGCTCAGTTCGTCGATGACCTCCTTGGTGGAGGGCCGCGACAGTCCGGTGCGCTCGGCCAGCGCGGACAAGGTCGCCGCCTCGGCCCCGCGCAGTGTCTTGATCACGGTCAGCGCGTTGAGCTGCCGCAACCGGGACAGGTCGCCACCCATCGGCGGCATCGTCGACATCAGAAGGTCCCCTTCAAAAACAGAGGGTGGGGCGGTCACCGGCCTACCCGGCCAGCCTAGGTGGAGGCCAGGTCCAGCGCAAAGCGCCCATTGCCATCCACCTTCGGCCAGTGTACTAATGATGGTCTCCTCTGTAACTCTCCTGGAAGTGAGAGCATCCGATGCCGTTCACCGATGTCGGAGAGATCACCGGTCTCTCGCCCCGGACGCGGGTTTTCGAGTTCGGCTGGCAGTCATGGAGCCCGACCGGCGCCTACCGGCTCGGCGAGACGCCGCCGCGTCCCGCGGACGACAACGTGCAGACCATCTGCTACCGCCCGGAGACGCCCGTTCCGGCCGGGGCGTTCCAGGGCGAGGGCCTGCTGGCGGTCGATCCCGGTGACGACGGCCCGGTGTCGGTCTTCTCGGGCCCGGGTCCGGGGGAGGTGCCCTCGATCCGGGCTCGTAGGGCGGACGGCCGGCTGGTCGTGTCCGCCGACGGGCCCGTCACGCGCCATGAGGTCGGCGGCGGCCTGGACGCCGCGCTGCGGTGGTGGGCGGACGGCGTCGCCGCAAGCCACGCCCCCGATCGAATCCCGGCCGTGCCGCCCATGTGGTGCTCCTGGTACGGGTACTGGGACAAGGTCACCGACGCCGACATCCTCGACAATCTCGCCCTGGCCGAACGGCATGGCATCGAGGCCGACATGTTCCTCATCGACGACGGCTACGAGGCCGAGATCGGCGACTGGCTGGACCTCCGCCCCGGGTTCGGGTCGCTGGAACGGTCCGTCGGCGCCGTCCTGGAGTCGGGTCGGCGTGCGGGCATCTGGGTGGCGCCCTTCCTCGTCGGCCGGCGCAGCCGAACCTTCCGGGACCATCCGGACTGGCTCGTCGGCGGCGCGCACGCCGGCGTGATGTGGGACCAGGACCTCGCCGTCCTGGACGTCACGCACCCCGACGCCGCCGCGCACCTGGCCGAGGTCTTCACGCGGTTCCGGGCGCTGGGCCTGAGCCACTTCAAGCTCGACTACCTCTACGCGGGGGCGCTGCCCGGGCGCCGGCACGAGGACATCGGCCCGATCGCCGCCTACCGGCGCGGTCTCGAACTGATCCGCACGGCCATCGGCCCGGACGCCGCGCTGCACGCCTGCGGTGCGCCCCTGCTGCCGAGCATCGGCCTGGCCGACATCATGCGCGTCAGCCCGGACACCGCGCCCCGGGTGCTGCCGAAGGCGGGCGACCTCAGCCAGCCGTCGCAGCTCGGCGCCCGGCTCACGGGAGCCGCGCGCGAGTTCCTGCACGCCCGCTGGTGGGTGAACGACCCCGACTGCATCATGGCCCGGCCGGAGGTCGAGGCGCGCGAGGAGTGGGCCGAGCACATCGAGGCCGGCGGCGGGCTGCGCGGATCCGGCGACCCGATCGCCGCGCTGGACGCGTGGGGCCTGGAGACGACCCGGCGGCTCATGGTGCCGACCCGGACGGAGCCGTCGTGACGAGCAGCGCCGACCACCTGCCGGGACGGGCCGACTCGGCGGACGGCGCCGAGCGCGGCCGAGCCGCCGTGGCAGCCCCGGCCGCAGGCACGCCCGAGGAGCCGGCCCGTGGCCGGCCGGCCGCGCGTGGAGCCGGTGCCCGCCCGCGCCGCCGCCTGTGGCGCACGAACTGGTACGCCTACCTGTTCGTCGCTCCGAGCCTGTTCGGCGTGTTCGCCTTCCTGCTGCTGCCCCTGCTGATCGTGCTCGGGCTGAGCCTGTTCCACTGGGAGCTGCTCTCCAGCCCGTCCTTCGCCGGCCTGGCGAACTACCGGCGGCTCGCCGGGGACGGCGAGACGTGGCACTCGGTATGGGTGACCGTCCTGTTCGTCCTGTTGAGCATCCCGGCGCAGACCGTCCTGGGCCTGCTGCTGGCGCTGCTGCTCAACCAGCGGGTCAAGGGCGTGGCGTTCTACCGCGCGCTGTTCGTCGTGCCGTGGATGGCCACGCCGATCGTGATGGGCCTGGTGTGGACGTGGATCTTCGACCCGCGGGACGGCGCGCTGAACAAGCTGCTCGGCGTCGCCGGGGTGAGCGGGCCGGACTGGCTGACCGACCCGTCGTGGGCGCTGCCGTCGGTCGCGCTCGTCAACGTGTGGCAGTACAGCGGCTACACCATGCTGTTCTTCCTGGCCGGGCTGCAGGGGATCCCGCAGGAGCTGTACGACGCGGCGGCCACCGACGGCGCGAGCCCGGTCCAGCGGTTCTTCCAGATCACCCTGCCGCTGCTGAACCCGACGACGTTCTTCGTCACCGTGACGAACCTGGTCGGAGCGTTCCAGATCTTCGACACGGTCTACGCGATGACCGACGGCGGGCCGAGCGGCAGTACGGAGGTGCTCAACTTCAGGATCTTCGAGACGGCCTTCCGCCGGTTCGACTTCGGGTACGCCTCGACGCTGGCCGCGCTGCTGTTCCTGCTCATCCTCGCGGTGACGCTCGCCCAGGTCCGGTTCTTCGCCAAGCGCACCACCTACGACCTGAGCTGAGGAGGGACCATGGTCAAGCGCACCGCGCTCTACGCCGCGCTGGTCGTCGGCGCCTTCGTCTCCGTCTTCCCCTACCTCCTGGTCGCGCTGACCGCGCTGAAGACGCCGCGGCAGCTCAGCGGCACCGAGCCGTGGGAGCCCGGGCTGCCGCCCACCTTCGCCAACCTCGACCGGGTGCTGCACTCGGGCTTCGCCGGCTACCTCGGCAACACGCTGCTGATGACGGCCGCGCTGACCGCCGGGCAGCTGGTGTTCACCACCTTCGCCGCCTACGCGTTCGCGCGGCTGCGCTTCCGCGGCCGTGACGTGCTGTTCTGGCTGTACGTGGCCACGATGATGGTGCCCAGCGCGGTCACCATGATCCCGCTCTTCCTGATCATGCGCGAGCTGCACCTGGTCAACACCTGGTGGGGGCTGCTCGCGCCGTACCTGCTCGGCACGCCGTACGGGATCTTCCTGATGCGGCAGTTCTTCCGCGCCCTGCCCGCAGGGCTGGAGGACGCGGCGCGCATCGACGGCGCCGGGCCGCTCACCATCCTGCTGCGCATCGTCCTGCCGCTGTCGCGCCCCGCCCTCGGCACCCTCGCGATCATCACCGTCATCTCGTCCTGGAACAACTTCATGTGGCCGCTGATCATCACCAGCGGTGACGACACCAGGGTCGTCACCGTGGGGATCGCCGGGCTGAAGGGCTCCATCGGGGTCGACCCCAACCAGATGACCGCCGCCGCCCTGATCGCCCTGGTGCCCATGGTCGCGGTGTTCGTCGCCTTCCAGAGATACATCGTCCGCTCGGTGGTCCTCACCGGCCTCAAGTAGAAGAGGTCAGCCGCAATGACATCCCCCCGAATCCGCACGATCGCGGCCGTGCTCGGCGCCGCACTCCTGTCCACCGCGACGGCCTGCGGCGGCTCCGGCGGCTCCGGCGGCTCCGTCACGCTCACCTACCGCCTCTGGGACGACCAGCAGAAGGCCGGCTACCAGAAGGTGATGGCCGCCTTCGAGAAGGCCGACCCCAGCGTCCACGTGAAGATCGAGCTGCTTCCGTACGACCAGTACTGGACCAAGATGACCGCCGACGCGGTCGCGGGCACGGCACCGGACGTCTTCTGGATGCAGACCTCGCAGTTCCCCGAGTTCGTCACCAAGGGGATCCTGGCCGACCTGGACGCCCTCAAGCTCGACACCACCAAGTACAACGCGAACGTCGTGCAGTCCTACACCTACAAGGGCAAGCTGTACGGCGTGCCGAAGGACTTCGGCATCGTCGGCCTCCTCTACAACGAGGACCTGTTCAAGAAGGCCGGCGTCACGATGCCGGACAAGCTCACCTGGACGCCCGACGGCTCGGGGACCCTGCTGGAGACGGCCCGCAAGCTGACGGTCGACGACAAGGGCAGGCATCCCGACCAGGCGGGATTCGACGCCGGCAAGGTGAAGCAGTACGGCTTCGCGTCCTGGAACCACTACCAGACCCAGTGGATGAACTGGGTCAGCTCCAACGGCGGCAAGCTGGTCGACAAGCCGTTCGGCAAGTACGCCTTCAACGACGCCGCCTCGGTGCAGGCCCTGCAGTTCGGCGTCGACCTGGTGAACAAGTACCACGTGGCGCCGCCGGCCGCGCAGACCAACCCGCCCAGCGACAAGATCAACGAGATGTTCAAGCAGGGCCGGGTGGCGATGTTCCCCGCCAACAACGCGCTCCTGCCGTTCGTCGCCCCCGGCGCGAACTTCACGATCGGCATCGCGCCGATGCCGGCGGGCCCCGCCGGACGCGTCGTGAACATCAACGGGCTCTCCGAGGCCGTCTACTCCAGAAGCGCCCACATGGAGGCCGCGATGAAACTGGCCCGCTTCCTCTCCGGGCCCGAGGCACAGAAGATCATGGCGGACGGCGGCTACGTCTTCCCCGCGCTGAACGGCCTCTCCCAGGGCTACCTCGACTACTGGAAGCAGAAGGGCCTGGACGTCTCGCCCTTCCTCGAGGAGTCGCGGGGCGCCACGTTCAACCTGCCCGTCACGACCGGCTTCACCGCGTTCGAGAACAAGCTCAACCAGACCTTCAACGACATGTACCTCGGCAAGCTCACCCCGCAGCAGGCCGCCGACCAGGCCGTCCGCGACGGCGACGCGCTGGTCAAGTAGTCGAGGAGCCCCATGATCACCCGGCGTTCCCTTCTCGCCGGGGGCGCGAGCCTGGGCATCGCCGCCGCACTGGGTGTCCCACCCGTGCGCGCGGCGGCCCGGCGCGCCCCGCTGGGCGAGGTGTTCCGGCTCGGTGTCGCCTCCGGCGAACCGTCCCCAGACGGCGTCGTCCTGTGGACCCGCCTCGCCACCGACCCGCTCGCCCCCGACGGCCTCGGCGGCATGCCGCACCGGCCCGTCCCCGTCGAATGGCAGGTCGCCGAGGACGTGCGCTTCCGCACGGTCGTCCGGCGGGGCACGCAGGTCGCGCGCCCCGAGTCCGCGCACAGCGTGCACGTCGAACTCGACGGCCTGCGGCCCGGCGCCGAGTACTTCTACCGCTTCAAGGCCGGGGGACAGGTGTCCCCGGTCGGGCGGACGCTCACCGCGCCGGCGCCCGGCACGAGCGGCCGCGACCTCAACCTCTCCTTCACCTCCTGCGCCGACTACCAGGTCGGCTGGTTCACGGCCTACCGGAGGATGGCGGAGGACCACCCGGACCTCATCGCCTTCCTAGGCGACTACATCTACGAGTACGGCGACTACAAATACCCGGTGCGGGACCAGGCGGGCGGCGAGTGCTTCGACCTCGCCGGCTACCGGCTGCGGCACACCCAGCACAAGACCGACCCGGAGCTGCAGCTCGCGCACGCGATCGCGCCGTGGGTCACCGTCTTCGACGACCACGACGTAGAGAACGCCTGGGCGGGCGACGTGCCCGAACAGCCCGCCCCGCCGTTCCTGCCCAGACGGGCCGCCGCGTTCCAGGCGTTCTACGAGAACATGCCGCTGCGCCGCGCGCAGAAGCCCGTCGGCGCGGCGCTCCATCTGTACCGGACGGTGCGGTGGGGATCGGTCGCCAACCTTCACATGCTCGACACTCGCCAGTACCGCGACCTGTACGCCTGCAACGACGGCAAGTCCGGGACGATCGGCGCCGACTGCACCGAACGCCTCGCTCCGAACCGCACCATCCTCGGCCAGGAGCAGGAGGCCTGGCTCGCCGGTCAGCTGAAAGAGTCCGGCGCCACCTGGGACCTGCTGGTCCAGCAGGTCTTCCTCATGGAGATGGACTGGACGAACGGCGAGGCGAAGGGCTACTCCAACGAGGGCTGGGACGGCTACACCGCCAGCCGCGACCGCGTGGCCGCGGCGATCGGCGACAACAAGCGCAACGGGGTCGTCCTCACCGGTGACGTGCATTCGCACTGGGCGGGCGAGGTCAAGCGCGACTACCAGGACCCCGAGTCCGAGTCCGTGGCGGTCGAACTCGTGAGCACGTCGGTCACGTCCGCGGGCAACGGCCTGGACGAATACCCGAACACCGGGCAGCTGCTCGCCGAGAACCCGCACGTCAAGTTCTTCAACGGCCGGCGGGGCTATGTCCGCAGCGTCATCTCCGGACGGGAGATGAAGGTCGACTTCCGGTCGCTTCCCGTCGTGACCCAGCCCTACGCGCTCGCCTACACCTCCGGCTCGTTCGCCATCGAGCCGGGCGACCCGAGCCTCCACCCGGCCTGACAGGACGATCATGCGCAGACGCGTGACCGCCGCCCTCGCGGCGGTGCTCCTCGCCATGTCCACCGTGCCGCAGTCCGGCGCGATGGCCCGCTCGGCGGCGCCGCCCGCCATCGACACTCCGCCGATGGGCTGGAGCAGCCGGGCCCTCGGCTGCTCGGTCGCCGACGCCTCGGTGCGCCGGGCGGCCACCGGCCTGGCGGCGCTCAAAGCCGCCGGCTACCGGTACGTGATCATCGACGACTGCTGGGAGGCCGGGAAGCGCGACTCCTCCGGACGGCTGGCCGCCGACCCCGGCCGCTTCCCCGACGGGATGAAGGCGCTGGTCGACGCCGTCCACGCCGCGGGCCTGAAGTTCGGCCTCAACCTCTCCGCGGGCACCAAGACGTGCGTCGGCGGCGGTCCCGGCTCCTACGGACATGAGGCCGACGACGGCGCGCTCGTCGAGCAATGGGGCGTCGACTACGTCAAGTACGACTACTGCTCGATCCCGACCGCCGACTTCCCCGGGCAGAACTCCCAGGCCATCGCCCAGAAGCTCTACCCGCGCATGCGGGAGGCGCTCGGCGATGGGATCGCGTTCGCCATGAACAACGAGGACGGCAACAGCGTCCCGTGGCTGTGGGGCGGGCAGTTGGCCACCACCTGGCGGACCAACCTCGTCACCAAGCCGATTTCAGACTCCTACGCCGGCATGCTCGGCATCTGGGAGACCGCGATGCTGCGCCTGCAGTACGCCGGCCCGCGCAGCCATGCCGACCCGGACCTGCTGCAGGCGGGACTCGGCGGCATGACCGGCACCGAGTACCGCACGCAGGTCAGCCTGTGGGCGATGGCCGCCGCCCCGCTGATCCTGCAGGCGGCTCCGGACAACGCGCCCGCCGCGATCGTCGCCGAACCCCGGGTGGTCGCGGTCGATCAGGACACGCTCGGCCGTGCCGCCGCCTTCGCCCGCACCGACGGCTGGTACCACGTCCTGTCCCGGCCGCTGGCAGGCGGTGACACCGCCGTCGCCCTCTACAACGAGAGCGACCGGGAGAAGACGATCTCCACCACCGCGAGCGAGCTGAAACTGCCCGCCGCGTCCCGGTACCGCGTGGAAGATCTCTGGACCGGGGCCGTGTGGAGCACCAGCGGGGACATCTCCGCGGCGGTGCCCGCGCACGGCACCGTCATGTACCGCGTCAGCACGCGACGGGATCCGGCCGCGCCGCTGCCGACCTACGAGATCGACCCCGCCGCCGTCCTCGGAGAGACCCGGCCCACCACCGTCGAGCCCGGCAAGGACGGCTCCCTGCTGACGCGGGTGACCAACACCGGGGGCACCGCACCGGTACGGAACGTCGCCGTCTCGCTGACCGTGCCCGACGGCTGGAAGGCGACGGCGGTCACCCCGTCCACGGCCGGGAGGCTGGCCCCGGGCGCGACGTTCACCACCCGATGGTCGGTCACCCCGCCGTCCGGAGCCGCGCAGCGGGACTATCCCCTGACCGGGAAGGTCACCTCCGACCGTTGGAAGGACGGACTCGACGGGAGCGCGGTCGTCCATGTGGCGACCGCGCCCGGCTCCGGTACGAGCCACCTCAGCGACGTGCCGTGGGCGACGATGGTGAACCACCTCGGCCCGGTCGAGAAGGACATGAGCGGCGGCGACGCCGCCGCCGGCGACGGGCGGCCCCTCACGATCGGCGGCGTCCGGTACGCCAAGGGGCTCGGCGCGCAGGCCCCCGCCGAGATCGGCTACTACACGGCCGGACGCTGCACGACCGTCGAGTTCTTCGCCGGGATCGACGACGAGGTCGACGCGCCCGGAACCGTCCGCGGCTCGGCGGACTTCCAGGTGTGGGCCGACGGGGAGCTGGCCGCCCGTACCGGCGTCCTCACCGGCGACAGCCCGCCTCGGAAGGTCACCGCGTCCGTCAAGGGGGCCAGGTACATCCGCCTGGTCGCCACCAACGGCGGCGACAACGCCTATTTCGACCACACCGACTTCGCCGACGCGAAGATCACCTGCGACTGACGGGGGCATTCGATGGTCATCCCGAAACCGGTACGTCTCGACACCCGCCCAGGCCGGCTCGTCCTCGACCGGCACACCACCCTGACCGCCGCCCCCGCGCTCGCCGAGATCGCCGCCTGGCTGCGCGGCGAGCTGAGCCCGGTCACCGGCGGCGAGCTGCCGCCTGGGCCGCGGCCCGGCGGGATCACGCTCGCGGTCCGGGAGATGCCGCCCGAGGCGTACCGGCTGAGCGTCGAGGACGGCGGCGCGCTCATCGAGGCCGCCGACGCCGCCGGCGCGTTCTACGGCGCGCAGACCCTCCGGCAGCTCCTCCCGCCCGAGGCGTACCGGAAGGCCGCCGCCGGCCGGAGCCTCCCGCTGCCCCACGTCCGGATCGAGGACCGGCCGCGCTTCTCCTGGCGCGGCTGCCTCCTCGACGTCGCCCGGAACTTCCTCCCCAAAGCGGATCTGCTGCGCTTCATCGACCTGATGGCCCTGCACAAGCTGAACTTCCTCCACCTGCACCTCACCGACGACCAGGGCTGGCGGCTGGAGATCAGGCGCTACCCGCGGCTGACCGGAGTCGGTGCGTGGCGCCGGGAGAGCCAGATCGGATGGAACGGTCCCGGCGACGGGCGCCCCCACGGCGGCTACTACAGCCAGGACGACGTCCGCGAGATCGTCGCCTACGCCGCCCGGCGGCACATCACCGTCGTCCCGGAGATCGACCTTCCCGGCCACACCCAGGCGGCGATCGCCGCCCACCCCGAGCTCGGCAACCTCGACACCCCCCTCGACGTTGCCACGACCTGGGGCGTCGGCCCGAACGTCCTCAACGCCGAGGAGCACACGATCGCGTTCTTCCAGAACGTCCTGGACGAGGTCGTGGAGCTGTTCCCGAGCCCGTACATCAGCATCGGCGGCGACGAATGCCGCAAGGACCAGTGGCGGGCGAGCCCGGCCGCGCAGCGCCGGATCCGCGAGCTCGGCCTGCGCGACGAGGCCGACCTGCAGAGCTGGATCATCGGCCGGATCGCGGGCCACCTCGCCGCCCACGGACGACGCACGGTCGGCTGGGACGAGATCCTGGAGGGGAGGGGCGCGCCCGAGCACACCGTCATCACCTCGTGGCGGGACGACCACGGCACCGTGGTCGCCGCCAAGAGCGGACACGACGTCGTCCCCTGCCCCAACACCTCCGTCTACCTGGACTACCGTCAGGCGCCCGGCGACCAGGAACCAGTGCCGTTCGGCACCGTCCTCACCGTCGACGACGTCTACGCCTTCGAACCGATCCCGCCCGCGCTCGCGGGAGACCGGGCGGCCCGCCACATCCTCGGCGCCCAGTGCTGCCTGTGGACCGAACTGATCGACTCCCCTCGGCAGCTGGACTACATGGCCTTCCCCCGGCTCGCCGCCTTCGCCGAGACCGTGTGGAGCACCGAGGACCGGGACCCGGCCGGGTTCCGGCGGCGCCTCGACGCCCACCTGGACCGCCTCGCCGCACTCGGCGTGGAGTACCGTCCCGAAGGGGGACCGCTGCCCTGGCAGCGCCGCCCCGGCGTGGCCGGGCGTCCCGAGGAGGACGACGCCTGGCAGGCGAAGGTCTCCGAATGGACCCGCCCCCTGCGCGAAGGCCGTTGAGGCGGCCATGCCCGATCTCCACGATCTGCGGCTGTCCGACTATGCGCCGCGCCCGAGCGTCGCCATCCCCGGGAGCCATGTCCCGCGGCCGCGGTACCGATGCGTCGACGTCCACAACCACCTCGGCCGCTGGCTCACCGGAGACGGCGGATGGATGGCGCCGGACGTGGGCCGGCTGCTCGCGCTCATGGACGAGCACGACGTGGCCGCCATCGTGAACCTCGACGGCATGTGGGGGGAGGATCTGTCGGCCAACCTCGACCGCTACGACCGCGCCCACCCGGGCCGGTTCCTCACGTTCTGCCAGCTCGACTGGGGCCTGCTCCGCGAGCGCGACGGCGTCGACCGGCTGGTGGGCAGCCTCGAAGACTCGCACGCGCGCGGCGCCCGCGGCCTCAAGGTCTGGAAGACGCTCGGCCTGCACCACACCGGACCCGACGGTCGCCTGGTCCTGCCGGACGATCCGCGCCTCGCCCCCGTCTTCGCCGCAGCCGGCGAACTCGGCCTGCCCGTGCTGATCCACACCGCCGATCCGGTGGCGTTCTTCCACCCCGCCGACCGGCACAACGAGCGGCTCGAAGAACTGCTGGCCCATCCGGACTGGCACTTCGACCGCCCCGGAATCCCGTCCTTCCAACGACTCATGGTCGCCCTGGAAGGCCTCGTCGCCGCCCACCCGCGCACCGTCTTCATCGGCGCGCACGTCGGCTGCTACGCCGAGGACCTCCGATGGGTCTCACGCATGCTGGACGAGCATCCGAACTTCCACATCGACATCGCCGGCAGGCTCGCCGAACTCGGCCGCCGTCCCCGCGCGGCCCGGACACTGTTCACCCGCCACCCCGACCGCGTCCTGTTCGGCACCGACGCCTTCCCGCTCTCGGCGTCCTCGTACCCCACGCACTACCGCTTCCTGGAGACCGCCGACGAGCACTTTCCCTACGCCCCCGACGAGGAGATTCCGCCCCAGGGACGCTGGGCCATATCCGCACTCGACCTACCCGACGACGTGCTGGAAAAGGTGTACAGCGGCAACGCTTTGCGCCTACTCCACTAGCGCAGGCCGGCGTTAACGCGGAGCCGAAACCCAGAGGGGACCGAAAAATGACCCAGGTAGGAAAAATCACCTGGCCCGATAGTGGAACGCTACGAGTCAACTTCCTCGGCGACTCCGTCGGCTACCGGGGATCCTTCGCCAGCACGCTGGAGAACTCCTGGCGGTATCTCATGCGGGCCCACCTCGAGTCGGTCGGCCCGGTCGTCTACGGCAGTTACGACCACACCCACAATGCCAATGGCAATACCGTCTTCACCTCGGTCTCCAATGTCAGCGGCGGCGAGGACCTGACGTTCGTGATGCTGGGCACCAACAACGTCCGGGAGGTGCAGGAGTACGACGCCTTCGACTTCGACTGCGCCTCTGCGCTGGACCGCGTTCGCGCCGCCGCGCCGGACGCGGTGCTGGTGGTCGGAGGGGCGTGGATGCCGAGCGATGGAGGAACATGGACCGACTGCGAGCGCGTCGCGCACTACGACGCGCTGATCGCGGAGCAGGCGCACAAGCACGATGGCATGTACGTCCCCTTCACCGATTTGTTCGACCACGCCCCGAACCGCAACCCGACGGGAGATCCGGCATTCGGCGGATACACCACCGACGGATTCCACCCGAACGACACGGGGCACCGAGCGATCTACAACAGATATCGGATCGCGCTCAGCCTCTAGGGGTTTGAAAAGAGCCCAGCGACCACACCCGGCGGCGTCACGACCTATCGTTGTCGTCATCCAGTCCGCTTCTTGAAATAGGAGCGTGTCTCATGTGGGCTGTTCGGCGAGCTTCTTGTAGCAGGTGATGGCGACGGCCAGGACGAGGAAGGCATTGAACAGGTGGCCGTGGCGTTCGTTGCGGACGCTCAGGCGCCGGTAGCCGGACAGCCAGGCCAGCGTCCGTTCGATCACCCAGCGGTGTCGGCCCAGGCGTTCACCGGACTCGATGCCGGGCCGCGCGATGCGCGGCACGATTCCGCGTCGCCGCAGCCAGGTGCGGTGCTCGGCGGAGTGGTACACCTTGTCGGCGCGCATCTTCGCCGGCCACCGCCGACGCGACCCACGGCGCGATCGAATCGCCGGCACCGCCATCAGCAGCGGCTTGAGTGCCTGACTGTCGTGGACGTTGGCCGCCGACACCGCCGATCAGGCCGCCTACCAGCGCGCCCGCCGCCCAAAATGCCCAAACCGACTCGCAGCCCGAAGCCGTGCGCGATCGTGGAAGACAAGCTCACCCTGCGCTGGTCTCCTGAACAGATCTCCGGATGGCTGCGTCGCAGCCTTCCTGACGACCTCGACCTGCAGATCTCACACGAGGCGATCTGTCTGTCGCTGTTCGACCCGCGCCGCCGACACGGCTTCGGTTGGACGTTGACCAGGCAGTTGCGGGCCGGCCGCCCCATGCGGCAGCCCACATGCGCCAAACAGCGCACCGGCCGCGGCGTCATCCGGGACATGGTGTCCATCAGCGCCCGCCCAGACGAGGTAGACGCCCGCGTCTGGAACACCGCAAGCTGGTGACGTAACGCCGGGATCTCGTTGTCCTTGGCCGTATCCCCACGGAGCCGAAGCGGCATCACGCCCAGCGAGTTGCGCGTCAGGTCGTACAACAGCGACCACACCATGGCAGCCCAGCCTGCCCGACCACAGGATGATCCCACTCGGAAACCGGCAGGTCAGACCCTGAACTGGGATAATGAAGGCCCACTGGCCGAGCGGATCGCCGACGGCTGGGCGCATGTGGAAATGAATGAGGTGTTCATGGAGGGCTTCGGCGCCAGATACCGTACGACTCGGGCGTTCGCAGCGAAGCGCGGCTGGAGTTTCAACGTCTCAGGCAAGGGGGAGGACGGGCTTGTCGAGCAACTACGCGGCGAGCCGTTTCACATGGCTGAACGGTCCCGCGATGCGTTTCCCTACCCCGTACTCGGCCGTCTTCGACATCGGCTCTCGGATGTGATGCGGGGCGCCTACCGTGGCCGGTCCGCAACCGTCTTCGTGTACACACGCGAGCAGGAGATCCTCGATGACAGTTTCGGCCGTCGTGGGCGGGAGAACTCGCGCTACTGGGTCGCCGCGTTGCTGGACTTGCCGACCCCACTGCCGCGCCTACAGGTGACGCCTCGTACGCCGGCGTCACCTACGCTGCCGACCATCGCGGTCGGCGACGCGTATGTGGACGAGCGCTTTTACGTCCATTCCGATCAACCATCCTGGGCGGCAGGAGTATTGCGCGATATAACTTCTCTTATACTCAGTCAGCCCGCTTGGTCGTGGCGGATCTCGAGAGTGTCGGCCATAACATGGACCCGGGCCACGCCGATGGGTGGATTCCCGCTCGACCAGGTCGACACCGCCCTGGACCGCTTGACCGCGATCGTCGGGGGCCTCACGCCACCACGCTGAGTCGCAGCAAAAGGCGGGGCTATTGTTTTGATGACAGCCGTATAGCCAAGGCATGATCGGTCGTGTTCACACCGAAGAGGTCACTGGTTCGAATCCAGTATCGCCCACATAATCCCAGCTCAGATGCATGCTCTCACCGAGAGCATGCATCTTCGCGTATCCCGCCCCGGCCGAGGAGGTCACAAGTTCCTGCGGAGGTGTTGCCGCAGGTTACGGTCCCTTCGAGGTGCTCTGTGCAAGTGTGGTGCGGCTTCTGGGGGCGGATCTGGGGCACGGGTCTTGCCTCACCCTGACTGTGTTCAGTAAATCTCCTTCACCCTAGTGACTCTGTGTGAACCGTCTTCGCCGATCACGCGAGTCGGTCGGGAGGGGCGCCGGGGAGATGCCCTGCACGGGAGTGAGTGGCCCAACGGATCGCGGACTTCCTCGAACCGGTGCGCTTCAGTCGTTCAGTGAGCCGTTTCCAGCCTGGGAGGGCTGGTCGCGAACTGGATGCGGTTCACCGGCTGTGACCGCTCAGCAGTGAAGCTCTCGCAAAGTCAGGAGGCCGTTTGTTGTTTTGGTGTCGCATGGCATGCCTTTGTTTCTAGGTGGCTTTCTTGCTGTGCAGCTCGGGGTACGGGATCGGTTGTACGGTTGAATTGGGTCGATTTTTTGGTGCGCCGGGCGGTTGGAGGTGCAAGGGTTTGCCGTGTGCTGAACAGATCACTGATCCGGTGACCTTTCACGGGGAGGGGCCGGTCTGGTCATCCCGCTGGGGAGGGCTGCGGTGGGTGGACATGCTGGCCGGTGATGTGATGTCGCTGGGGGCCGATGGAACGGTCGGCCGGCGGCATGTCGGTGGCGTCGCCGCCGCGCTGCGTCCCCGGCGTGACGGCGGTGCGGTCATCGCGGTGGAACGGGGATTCGCGCTCGAGGACGTCGACGGCACGCTAACGACCCTGCCGGAACTGTGGGGCGATGAGGGCGTTCGCATGAACGAGGGGGGCTGCGATCCGGAGGGCCGTTTCTACTGTGGGTCCATGGCCTACGGCAAGACGCCGGGTGCGGGTGCCCTCTACAGGCTCGACCCAAGTGGTGCCGCGGTGGTGGTGCTGGATGGCGTGACGATTTCGAACGGGCTGGACTGGAGCCCGGATGGACGCTTGGCGTATTACGTCGACACGGCCACGCAAAAGGTCGCGGTATTCGACTTCGACGGGGCCGAGGGGTTGAGCGGGGGACGGACGTTCGCGTCGATCCCTCCCGAGGACGGTGCTCCGGACGGCCTGACCGTGGACGCGGAGGGCGGGGTGTGGGTCGCGTTGAATCAGGGCGGGGCCGTGCGCCGGTACACGCCAGGCGGCATCTTGGACGAGGTGGTCGAGGTGCCGGTGCGGGGAGTCACCGCGTGCGCCTTCGGTGGTCCGGGCTTGGACGAGCTGTTCGTCACTACTTCTCGTGAGGGGCTTCCTCCGGGCGACGCTTCGCCTGCCGGGGCGTTGTTCCGGGCGATGGTGGGCGTGAAGGGCAGGCCGGTACGCGAGTTCGCGGGTTGATCGCCACCGTCGATCCGGGCCGGATGCGTTCCGCGCCTACTGGTCCCTGGGGGCGGGTCCGCAGGACCCGGCCGGATACTCCTCGAGGGGCACGAGATCGTTGGACCAGGCGGACATGACCGGGGCGAGGACCCGCCATGACTCTTCGGCTTCGTCGCCCCGGATGGACAGGGCGGCGTCGCCTCGCAGGACGTCCAGGAGCAGCCGGCCGTAGGCGGGCAGGTCGGCTGGCTCCATCTGGGCGGTCATGGTGAGAGGAGTGAGGGTCTGCGGACCGGGGCCGATTCCGGTGAGCGCCAGGGTCACGCTCTCCGGGTCGAGCCCGAAGCGGAGCACGTTGGGCACGGCCTCCCCGCTATGGCCGAAGGGCAGGTGGGGGACGGGGCGGAAGCGGACCGCGACCTCCTTGCGGTCGGTCTTGAGCGCCTTGCCGGTGCGGAGCCGGAAGGTGGTGCCGGACCAGCGCCAGCTTTCCAGCTGCAGTTCCACCTCGGCGAAGGTCTCGGTGTGCCCCTGCGGATCCACGCCGTCCTCGTCGACGTAGGCGAGAACCCTGCGGTCACCGATGCGACCGGCGAGATACCGGGCCCGGCGAGTGCGGCGCAGGACGTCCTCGTCGGTGAGCGGCCGCACGGAGCGCAGTACATCGATCTTCCGGTCGCGCAGGTCGCGCTCGCTCAGGCTGAGCGGGGGCTCCATGGCCACCAGGCACAGCACCTGGAGGAGGTGGTTCTGCACCATGTCCTTGAGCGCCCCGACTCCGTCGTAGTAGCCCGCTCGGCCTTCGAGGGCGAGCGACTCGTCCCACACGATCTCTATTTCGGCGATGTGCGCGCTGTTCCAGAGGGGTTCGAGCACGCGGTTGGCCAGGCGGCTGCCGAGCAGGTTCTGGACGGTGGTCATGGCCAGGAAGTGGTCGACGCGGAACACCGCCTGCTCGGGGACGACCTCGGCCAGCAGCCGGTTCAGCTCCTGCGCGTCGGCCAGGTTCTCGCCGAAGGGCTTCTCCAGGACGATCCGGCTGCCCGCAGGGAGACCCGCGCCGCGCAAGGCGGTGACGGCGCCGGGGAACACCGCCGGGGGAAGGGCGAAGTAGAGCGCGACGGGCCGGTCACCGGCGATGAGGGAGGCGAGGTCGGCGGGGTCGGTGGCGTCGGCTCGGCGGAAGCGGGTGGCTCCGGCGACCCAGCGCCTGGCGTCGGCGGGGGAGGACCCCGCGTGCCGGTCGAGCTGCTCGGCCGCCCAGCCGCGGAAGCCTTCGTCGTCCCATTCCTTCCTATCGGCGCAGACGAGCTGGAATCCGTCGCCGAGGTGCCCGGCCGCGCGCAGGGCGGCCAGACCGGGCAGGAGGTAGCGGGCGTTGAGGTCGCCGGTGGCGCCGAAGACGACGAGTCGTTCGATCACCCTGTCCGCCCTTCCCTCGCCCGGGCGAGTGTGACGCCGGCGGCGATGACCCCGATGTGGCTGAACGCCTGGGGGAAGTTGCCCATGAACGTGCCCGTCGACGGGTCGATCTGCTCGGGCAGCAACCCGAGCGGACTGGCGCGGGAGCACAGCGAGGCGTACAGGTCCTCGGCCTGCTCGGTCCGGCCCTGCAGCGCGAGGTTCTCGACCAGCCAGAAGCTGCACAGCAGGAAGGCGCCCTCGTCGCCGGCGAGGCCGTCGGGCGACCGGTCGTGCAGGTAGCGGTACAGCAGGCCGCCGCCGGCGGACAGGCGTTCGGCGACCGCCGCGGTCGTGGCGGTCATCCGTGGGTGATCGGCCGGGACGACCTTCCGCAGGGGGAGGGCGAGCAGGCTGGCGTCCAGCCCTCCGCCACCGTCGAGGTGTTCGCTCAGGCTCCGCGCGTCCTCGTCCCAGGCCCGTTCCAGGATCCGCCGGCGCAGCTCGTCGGCCGCGTCGCGCCAGGCGGCGAGCGGTCCGGGCAGGCCGAGCCGCTCGCCGATGGACGCGGCCCGGTCCAGGGCCACCTGGCACATCGCGGCCGAGTAGGTGAAGACCCGGCCCTCGCTCCGCACCTCCCAGATGCCCTGGTCCGGCTGGCGCCACGCGGTCTGCGCGGTCCGGGCCAGCTCGGCCAGGCGGGACCACAGGGCGGGTTGCAGATCGCCGCCGGCGCGGAGCCACTGGTCGGCGCAGTCCAGGACCTCGCCGTAGATGTCGTGCTGGCGCTGGTCTGCGGCGCCGTTGCCCCACCGCACGGGAGCGGACCGCCGGTAGCCTTCCAGACCCGGATCCTGGACCTCCTCGGGGACGGGTTCCCCGCCGAGGGTGTACATGATCCGGGGCCGCGAGGTGCCCTCGAAGGCGTCCAGGACCCAGCCGAGGAAGGCGTCGGCCTCGTAGCCGAATCCGACGCGGCGGAACGCGAACACGGTGAAGGCCGCGTCCCGGATCCAGGCGTAGCGGTAGTCCCAGTTGCGGACCCCGCCGATCGGCGCGGGCAGCGAGGACGTCGGCGCCGCCACCAGCGAGCCGTTGGTCCAGTCGTCGCACAGCTTCAACGTGATCGCGGCACGCCGGACCAGCGGCTCCTGCGGACCGGCATAACCGAAGTTCCGCATCCAGCGGCGCCATGCCTCGGTGGTGTCACGCAGCACCGCGTCGGGTTCGAACCGGTGGTGGCGGTGGACGCGGCCCCAGGACAGCGTCACGGCGAGACGATCGCCCTGTTCCAGGTCGTGCACGGTGTCGAGGCCGGTCAGCGGCCGGTTGGCGCGCAGGTGCAGCCGCAGGTCCCGCCGTCTGGGCGCCTGTATCTCCAGGCCGCTGGCGAGCGCCCGGGTCTGTGCACCGCCCCAGGGCCGCAGCTCCGCCCGCAGGCGGACGGTCCCGTCCAGGACGACGGCGGACCGGATGAGCTCGCCCCGGCTTCCGCCCGCGTCGTCCGACAGGTCGGCGTCCGCGCGGAGGCCGAGCGCATCGGTGATCCTGACCAGGCCGGTCGGGCCGCGCATCTCGGTCACCAGCACCGCGGTGTCGGGTTCGTAATATTGGCGGGCCTCACGGAGACCGTCCACCGTGAGAGCGAAATGGCCGCCGCGTTCGTGATCCAGCAGGCCGCACAGCAGCGGATCGCTGTCGAATCGGGGCAGGCACAGCCATGTGATCCAGCCGTCCGAACCGACGAGCGCCGCCGTCGTGCCGTCCCCGATCAGGCCCAGATCCTCCAGCCGCTGGTAGCCGTCCCGGCGGCGGACCGGCCGGAACGGCGGATCCGGATCGAGCATGGCGAACTCCTCCTCGGGGACACGTGCCGCCTCGCCGCCAAAGGGATCGCACCGCCGTGGCGCTGTTCGCGTCGTCGAACGCGACGGTTCTCATCACCACTTCCGATGTCCGCGACGGTGGTGCCCACGCGCGAGTTGTACGAACTTTGCGAGGTTCTGGCCCACCAGGTCTTCACGTCCGGCCGGGGCGCTCCCGGTCCGGTCCGAGGGCCTCACGGGTGGGAGCCGGCCATCACGTTGTTGACGGGGAAGCGCGCGGGCCGCCCGGTCAGGACCCGTACGGCCTCTTCGGCGGCGATGCGCCGCACCGTCCTGACGGCCTCCTCGGAGTAGTAGGCGGCATGGGGGGTGATGATCACGTTGGGCAGTTCGAGGAGGGCGTTGCGCGGGCGCCAGTCGCGTTGCTTCGCGGGTTCCTCTTCGAGGTCGTCCAGCGCGGCGCCGGCGATCCAACCCTCGGTCAGGGCCTGGTGGAGCGCAGCGTCCTCCACGATGGGCCCGCGTGCGGTGTTGACGAGGACGGCGGTCGGCTTCATCCTGCGGAGCGTCGCACGGTCGAAGGTGTGGTGCGTCTGCGGGGTGAGCGGCGATTGGACCACCAGGTAGTCGGCGCCCTCCACGAGCTCGTCGAAGGACACCGGCCGCACGCGGCGGGAGCGGATCTCGGCCTCGTCGATGAACGGGTCGCATGCCCAGACCTCGACGCCGAACGCCTGCGCGCGTTCGGCGATGAGGCGCGCGATGGCACCGAAGGACAGCAGCCCGAGCACCCGTCCCCGCAGCCGCCAGATCGGCTCGCCGGTCTTCCAGTGCCATTCGCCCTGCCGTGTCGCCCGGTCGTACGTGCAGATCTTTCGGGCGGCGGCGAGCCAGAGCGCGACGGCGTGATCGGCGACCTCTTCGGCGCACCACTCGTTCGGCGCGTTGGTGACCTGGACGCTCCGCCGGGTCGCGGCGTCGACGTCCACGATGTCGACACCCGTTCCGTAGCGAGCGATCACCCGGCAACGGGTGAGGGCGTCGATGGCGCGGGAGCCGACCCGCGCGTACTGGGTCAGGACGCCGTCGGCGTCCCGGCCCCTCTCGATCACCTCGTCCTCGCTCTTGCACTGTGCGGCGACGAGCCGGAATCCGGCGTCCTCGATGATGGCGCGCTCGATGTCCACGTCACCGAAGTCGTAATCGGCGATCAGGACGGTGCCGTTGGAGTCAGTGCGAGTCACGCGGAATCCCCTTGGTCTCGGTGAGGTTCTGGTAGGCCACCGCGAGTTCCAGACAGCCCCCGCTGTCCAACTGCCCCACCGTGGAGCGGTACATCTCCTGCCACGGTGTCTGGTTCTCGAAGGCCGGCGGTACGTGTTCGGCCCTCCGCGCCTCGATATCCTCCTCCGGCAACAGGACGTCGACGCGTGCGTTGTCCAGGTCGATGCGGATCCGGTCGCCGGTGCGCAAGATGGCGAGGTTGCCGCCGATCGCGGCCTCGGGGCTGGCGTTGAGGATGGACGGGGCGTCCGAGGTGCCGCTCTGCCGGCCGTCGCCGAGCGCGGGGAGCGAGGTGACGCCTCGCCGGGCCACCGCCGACGGCAGCTCCATGTTGACGACCTCGGCCGAGCCGGGGTAGCCGACGGGGCCCGTGTAGCGGATGACGAGGATGCAGCGGTCGTCGATGTTCAGCTCGGGATCTTCGATGCGGGCGTGGTAGTCCTCCGGTCCGTCGAAGACGATGGCGCGAAGGTCGACCGTCTGGGGCCGTCCGGGGCCGGGGAGGTAGCGGGCCCGGAAGTCGTCGGTGATGACCGAGGTCTTCATGACCGCGGAGTCGAACAGGTTCCCGGACATGACGAGAAGGCCGCCCCGCGGTGAGACGGGGTCGTCGAAGGGGCGGATGACCGCAGGGTCGGCGGGTGGGACGTCGGCGAGGTTCTCAGCGACGGTGTGGCCGGAGACCGTCATCTCCTCACCGTGCAGACGGCCCGCCGCCAGCAGCGATCGCATCACGCCGGGGACGCCGCCGGCGTGGTAGAAGTCCTCGCCGAGGTACTCTCCGGCCGGTGCGGTGTTCGCCAGGACCGGGACGTCGGCTCCGGCCCGCTGCCAGTCCTGATTGGACAGGGCCACCCCGGCATGCCGCGCGATCGCGTTGATGTGGATGGGCACGTTGGTCGAGGCGGCGATGGCCGAGGCGACCACGATCGCGTTCTCGAAGGCCCGCATCGTCATGATCCGGCGCGGCGTCACATCCTCGTGCACCAGGGCCACGGCTCGGCGGCCCGTGTCGTAGGCCATCTGCGCCCGTTCGCGATAGGGGGCCGGAATCGCGGCGCAACCGGGCAGCGACATTCCCAACGCCTCGGCCAGGCTGTTCATCGACAGCGCGGTGCCCATCGTGTTGCAGTGCCCGATGCTGGGCGCGGACGCGCACACGCGCGACATGTACTCCGCATAATCGATCTCCCCGCTGGCCAGCAGCCGCTTCGACCGCCAGATCACCAGCCCCGAGCCCGTCCGCATACCGTTGTGGTAGCCGTTGAGCATCGGCCCCCCGGACAGGACGATCGCCGGGAGATTCACCGTCGCCGCCGCCATCAGGCACGCGGGTGTCGTCTTGTCGCAGCCCGTCGTCAGGACCACTCCGTCCAACGGATATCCGTAGAGCACCTCGACCAGCCCGAGATAGGCGAGATTGCGGTCCAGCGCCGCGGTGGGGCGCTTGCCCGTCTCCTGAAGGGGATGGACAGGGAACTCGAACGGGATGCCGCCGCCGTCGCGGATGCCGTCCCTGACCCGGTCGGCCAGGTCGAGATGGTGCCGGTTGCAGGGGACCAGGTCGTTGCCGGTCTGAGCGATACCGATGATCGGCCGCCCCGACTGGAGCTCCGTGGCGGTGAGGCCGAAGTTGAGAAAGCGCTCGAGGTACAGGGCCGTCATCTCCGGGTTGGCCGCATCGTCCCACCAGGCCTGGCTGCGCAGCTTCCCTTTGACGTGCTCCGTCGGTGGCATAGGGCTCCTCGCCGACTTGTCCGGGTCTCCGCCCCCAGCGGGCCGGGTGATGCCATGGCGCTGCGGAAGCGCAGGGAGCGCAGCCGATGCTTGGTCCTGCTCACAGGACACCCGACCCAGGCAAGACGTGCTCTTGGGCGCACAGCTACCCGGCACTTACCGAGACATCCACTTGACCAGCGCAAATGACGGTAAAGACCGCCTGTGTCGTCCCATAGGGGCGGCCGCCGGGCCGACGAGATCGGCCCGGTTCCTGGAGAGCGCACGCGAAGGATCTGACGCGGCGCGGCAGAACAGCGACGAAACTCCTGTGTTCGACAAGATTGCATCAATCTGCACCGAGAAATATTGCAGTCGAATAAGCGTTTCTTCAAATCTCGTCAACGTCCAAGTAGTAGGAGTGTCGAGGTAGAAGCACTTATCGGCGGGAATGATGCCGCTCATGATGGAAGCGTTGGCCAGTGAACTGGCCGCTCACATTACGACTCTTCACAAGGTCTTGATCGCGATTGGGGTCGTGGTGCTGCTGGTCGTGCTCGTGGTCGCGCGGATCATCGTGGTCCGGCGGCACGCGCGAAGACGTTGAAGCGTCCCGGTCCTCCATGTCGTGATCGTCGGTGGTCGACATGGCCGGCGATCTCGCCCACGAGGGCGAACTCCGGCGCCCGCTCGGTCTGCTGGGACCGCCCGCCCTCGCTGGTCCACCGCATCGCCCCGCGTCCGGATTCAAGCATCGCGATCAACGGCTCGTCCGGTACCGCACCATGCGGCGAATGAATCGGCTGCTGGGCGGGCTGGTCGCAAACCCGTCCGCCCGCCGCCGCCCCCCCGAGCCGGCCAGAAGCGGTGAACCGGGCCTCGGGCACGCTGACCCCGTCAGCCCGTCGATCGTTGCTCGGCTGTGCCGATCGCGGCCTGGACGGCGGGGACGAGTGCCTCGGCCAGGGTCACGGGCCGTCGGCCGATCAGGCGGCGCAGGTCGCCGGAATCGGTGTACATCTCGCCGCGGCTCATGCCGAGGTCGGCGTCGGCGAGGACCTCTGCGAGCTCGGCGGGTAGGCCCGCGGCGGCCAGCGCCCGGGCGAACTCGGTCACCGGGAGGTGGGCGTAGGCGATCTCCTTCCCGGCCGCAGAGGAGATCGCGGCGGCGAGTTCGGTCAGCGTGAAGGATTCGTCGCCGCCGAGCTCGTACACGGCGCCGGTGTGGCCTTCGGTGGTGAGGACGACCGCCGCGGCCTCGGCGTAGTCGGCGCGGGACGCGGCGCTGATCCGCCCCTCACCCGCGGCGCCGATGACGGCGCCGTTCTGCAGGATCTGCGGCAGTTGGGCGGTGTAGTTCTCCAGGTACCAGCCGTTGCGCAGCAGCACGCTGGGGATTCCGCGGTCCCGCAGGTACTTCTCGGTCTCGCCGTGCGTGGCACCGATGATGGTGGCGGCCGTGTCCGCGTGCGTCGTGCTCGTGTACGCCATCAGCGACACGCCCGCGGCCACTGCGGCGTCTATCACGCGGCGGTGGTTGGCGACCCGTTCGTCCACGGGGACCGAGGCCGAGATCAGCAGCAGTCTGTCCGCCCCCGCGAAGGCCTCGGCCAGGCTGTCGGTGTCCGCGAAGTCGGCGCGGCGTGCCGTGACGCCCCGGTCGGCCAGGTCCTTGATCCCGGAGATGTCCCGGCCGGTCGCGATGACGTCCGCGGCCGGGATCCCCCGCCGCAGCAGCGCCTCGACGGTGAGCCTGCCCAGCCGGCCGGTGGCTCCGGTGACGACGATCGACATGATGAGCCTTCCTTCCTCCCGCGCGTGCCTCGCGCCTGTCGCGGATCGTCCGCGGCGGGATGGAACCCAGAGTGACCTGCACACTCTCTTTCGGGAAGTAGCCACTTTCGGGTAGGGTACTTACCCAAGCGAAAGCATTGAGGTGAGTCCGTATGGCGGCTGTCGAGAACGTGACCGGGCCCATACCGTCATTCGATCCGTACGAGCGCGGCTGCCCGTCGCGGGACCTGCTCGACCAGATCGGCAGCAAGTGGGCGGTCCTCGTGCTGGGCGAGCTCGGCCGGAACGGGGCCTGCCGGTTCAGCCGTCTCCGGCAGGCGCTCGCGGGCGTGAGCGAGAAGATGCTCACCCAGACGCTGCGCACCCTCGAACGCGACGGGCTGGTCAGCCGGACCGTCTACCCGGAGGTGCCGCCGCACGTGGAGTATGAACTGACCGCCCTCGGTGAGACGCTGCGGGAACCGCTGAAGGCGCTCACGGAATGGTCGGTGCGGCACATCGAGGAAGTCATCATCGCCCGTGGGGAGTACGACGACCGCACTGAGCGTGCGCGGTAAGCAGCGGCGGCCCGCGATCGATCACCCACCTGGGCGCGGGTACCGGCGAACTCGCAGATCGTCGAGCGGCGCGGCTCCTCATCGATGCCGGGCTGTACGGCCACGCCGGTGACATCGGCCGCGGGGCGGCGTCAGGCGGGCAGGCGCGTCCAGGCGTCCAACCCCTCCTCCGTGAGCAGCATGTCGAAGGCGGCGTCGGCGGCGCCGGTGAGGGGCCCGTTCGGGCCGAGCACCGAGGGCAGGACGGGTGGGGGCGCGGCCCGGCGGTAGCGCATCAGCCCTGAGGTGTACGCCTCGGCGAGCGCCTCGGGCGCGGCCGCGCGGAGGTCGACCGCCAGGCCGGACAGCGTGACCAGGCCGGGGTCGAGCGCGTTGACGAGCGCGGCGACGCCTCGTCCGAAGGCGCGCGCGGCGCCGGCCACCGCGTCGGCCGCGGCGGGGTCGGACGCCGCGGACGCGATGATCTCCCCGGCCGCGGTGCGCGGGTCCGGGGGCGGTGGCCGGTGCAGGGCGCGGGCCATCGCCCGCCCGTCCACCGCCATGTCCCAGCAGCCGCGCGCGCCGCACGGGCACTCCACGCCGGGGTCGCCGAACGGGACATGACCGAACTCCCCGCCCGCGCCGGTCGCGCCGTCGACCGGGCCGCCGTCGACGACGAGGATGCCGCCGACGCCCACCTCGATGGTCAGGTGCAGCACGACCCGCGTCCCGGCGCCCGCGCCGCGCCGGGCCTCGGCGAGCCCGGACAGCGAGGCGTCGTTGCCCACGAGCAGGAGGGTCCCGGGCGTCCTGAGCGGTTCGAGGTCGACGTCCCGCCATCCCATGCCGGACGCCTGCACCACCCGCGTGCCGCTGACGGTTCCGGCGACGCAGGCCGAGACCGCGCGGATCCGGGACCCGTACGCGGCCCGGGCGGTCTCGATCCGGTCGGCGAGGACGTCCAGCACGTCCGGGGAGCCGGAATGCCGCCCGCCGTCCTCGTGCACGATCCGGCCGCCGAGTTCCGCACACGCCACCCGCCAGTGCTCATGGCCGATGTCGGCCACGCACACCAGCGGGCCTTCCGGGTGGGCGGTGAGCGCGGGAGAGGGCCGGCCCCGGCCGCCGGTGCGCTCGGGGGCGCGCTCGTCGATGAGGCGCGCGGCCTTGAGCCGGGCGGTGATCTCGGTGGCGGAGCCGCTGCTCAGGTGCAGTGCGCGGGCGGTGTCCGCGCGCGTCGCCGACGGGTGCGCGTGGACGTGGCGCAGGACGGCGAGCGCTCCCTGGCTGCGCAGGGCGCGGGCCGAGTGCGCGGTGCCGGCCCGCGCGGCGGCGGTGCTCGGTCGCATGGTGACATCCTTGCCGGACAGGATTATCCTCGTGTGACGAGGATAATCCTCGGGAGCTGAGGTGAAGCATGGCCTCCGAGACCCGGACCCTGACCGGCCCCGCCGGCGCCCTTCGCCGGACCCGCGGAACGCTCGGCCTCTACGGGGCGCTCGGGTGCCTGGGCTACATGCTCACCGCGCTCGGCGCGATCCTGCCGCAGCTCCGTGAGGAGCGCGGGCTGCCGCGCGGCGAGGTGGCGCTCTACCCGTCCGCTTTCGCCCTCGGGCTCGTCATCGTCGGCCTGGTCGGGCACCGGCTCGCCGGACGGCTCGGACGGTACGCGCCGCCCGCCGCGCTGACCGCGCTCGTCGCCGGCGCCGCCATCATGGCCGCCGGCGGCGGGCGGCTCGGCGCCGGGCTCGGCGCGCTGGTCCTCGGGCTCGGCGGCGCGGGGCTCGTCCAGCTGATCCCGGCCGCGCTGCGCGCCCTACACGGCGGGGATGGAACGGTACCGATCGGAGAAGCGAACGCGGTGGCGAGCACCGCCTCCGTCCTCGCGCCGCTGGCGATCGGCGCCGCCGTCGCGCACGGACCGGGCTGGCGGCCGGCGTTCGTGGTGCCGCCGCTCGCCGTGGCCGCCGTCCTCCTGATCACCCGGCTGACCGTGGCGCCCCCGGCGGCCGTGGCAGTGCCGCCCGCGGCGGACCGGGCGCCCCGCACGTTCCGCAGCCGGTGGCTCGACCTCGTGCTCGCGGTGGGCACCGAGTTCTGCATGATGTTCTGGGCCGCCGACTTCCTCGGCTCGGTGAAGAGCCTGTCCGCGGGCACCGCCGCCATGTTCTCCACCGCCTTCGTGCTCGGCATGGCGCTCGCGCGGGCGGCCGCCGCGCCGCTCGTCCGGCTGGCGCGCGGCCGCCCGGACCGGCTCGTCGCGGCGGCGGCCGGCGTCGGCCTCGCCGGATTCGCCGTGCTGTGGACGGCGCCGGCGCCCTTCGCCGTTGCCGGGCTGCTCGTTGTGGGCCTCGGCGTGGCGCTGCTGTACCCGGTCATCCTGGGACAGGCGCTCGCGGCGTGGCCGTCCCAGCCCGCACGCGCCTCCGCCCGCTGTGCGCTTGCGTCCGGGGTCGCGATCGGTACGGCTCCGCTCGTCCTCGGCGCGCTCGCCGACCTCACCACGCTCCGCGCGGCCGTGTTCGTCGCGCCCGCCCTCCTGCTGGCCCTGCTCGCCCGCCGCGTCCGGCGAACGCACTGACTTGTGGCGAGTCGCGTTATGGGCAGGCCGTGGTCCACGAGCGTGCGCGCCACCGGGCCGCAGCCGAACCGGAGGACCCGCCCGTCCCGGTCCTTCAGCTCGGTCTCGGCGGCGGTGCGGCCGATCACCGTGGTGTCGCCCCGGACCGGCTTTCCCAGGGTGTCGAACACGACGTAGTGCGGCAGCGTGTTCATCCGCATGCTGAAGTCGCCGGTCTCCTCCTCTATCGGCGAGAACCTGCCGCCGGACCCCCATCGAGGCCCTTGGCCCGGCTCCGTCTCCTCGTGGCGATCGCGGTGGCGCTCACCGTGGGCTGTGTGCCATCGGCGGCAGGCCGGACTCGCCGCACATCCGGCGCTTTCCCCGGCGCCTTCACGTCGGGGGCGCACCGAAGGATGATCAACCGGGGCGGTCGGCGGGCGCGGCGTCGGGCCGTGCGGTGAGGCTTGCGGCGAGGGCGTCCAGGCCCGCCTTGATCCGGTCGAGCGGCATGCCGCGCATCCGGCGCTGGTGAAGGAACAGGTTCGCGGCGAGGGGGGCGAGGAGGGCGTCGGCCAGGTAGGCGGCGTCGGCGTCCGGGCGGATCTCGCGGAGCAGCATCGCCAGGTGCCGGTGGTAGAGGCCGTACGAGCCGTCGCGGAAGCGGGCGTCGGGCGGGTCGGACTCGGCCATCAGCAGCAGGTCGGCCTGGGCCTCGGTGCGGTCGGCCAGGGCGTGCAGGAAGGCGCGGACGCGCTGGGAGGGCGCGGCGCCCGGGCCGAGCGGCGGAGGGCCCGTGATGAAGGCGGCCTGGAAGTCGCGCTCGCGGTCGTCGATCACGGCGTAGACGAGGCGGGCCCGGTCGCCGAACCGGCGGTAGACCGTGCCGACGCCGACCCCTGCGGCCCGCGCGACCTCGTCCATGGAGACGGCCTCGGCACCACGGGTGGCGATCACCTCCGCGGCGGCGCGCAGGATGCGGCGGCGGTTGTGCGCGGCGTCCGCGCGCTCGGCGGGCGGACGCCCGACCACGGGCAGCTCCCGCATCCAGCCCCCTCTCGGCACGGCTCACCAGCGTAACGGGTTGATATCCGGAGAAATCTCCGGTTAAGCTCCCTAAGCGGAATTTTCTCCGATTAGTGGCGAGGAGCTGGGATGGCGACGGATCTGACGGGCCCGGGCGAGGACCATGTCAGCGGTGCGGCGATCGCCGTGGACGGGGGGTACGCGGCCTGATGGCCTGGGTCTTCTTGCTGATCGCGGGGGCGACGGAATTGGTGTGGGCGACGGCGCTGAAGTACTCGGACGGCCTGACGCGCCTGTGGCCGACCGTCATCGGACTCTCGGTGGCGCTGCTCAGCGTCGTCGTGCTGTCGCTGTCGCTTCGGACGCTGCCGGTCGGGACGGCGTATGCGGTGTTCGTCGGCCTCGGGGCCCTCGGCGTCGCGCTCGCCGGTATGGTCGCGTTCGGCGAGAGCACGTCGCCGGCCCGGCTGGCATTCCTCGCTCTGATCGTCATTGGCGTGATCGGCCTGCAGGTACTGGAGAGCTCTTAGGGGGCTTTTGGTCCCTAAAGGCACTTAAACAAGGCCTGGCGGCAACGTTTGTCGATGTAAGAAGGTGTCTTCGCGCCTTTTCGGTGATCGTTGAAGGGATTGAAGGCGCCTTCTCGAAAACCTAGATCATCCAGGTTCTTCAAAAAAGAATCGCACCCCGGGCGATTTGTGGCTGCGCAGAGTGACGATGATGAGCGTGCGGTTGTCCGGTCCGGATGGGGTAGCTTTGCGATCTCTGGGCGTGTGTCGGTGACGGGCAGGTCGAGGCGGGCGTGGTCGACTGGACGGAGTGTCCGCCGGAGCAGGTCGGCGTCGACAGCGCCGGCCTTGCTCGCGCGTTGGAGCTGGTTGCGGCGCGGCGGGCGGCCGCCCAGATCTGCGTCCTTCGCGACGGCCGGGTAGTGCTCGATCGCTCGGTTGCATGTCGGTCTGACTCGCTGTTCTGGATCTTTTCGGCCAGCAAGCCGTTCGTCGCGCTCCTGGTGCACCAGCTCGCCGAGCGGGGCGCGCTGAACCTGGACGACGCCGTGGCCGCGTATTGGCCGCGGTTCGGCCAGCATGGCAAGGATCGCATCACCATCCGGCAGGTGCTGCAGCACCGCGCGGGTGTTCCCCTGTCCAGCAGCATGCTCGGTGACGCGCTCGCGATGATGAGCTGGGAGCGGGCGGTACGCCATGTCGAGCGGGCTCGGCCCCGGTGGCCGCCCGGGCAGGTCCCCGCTTACCACGTCATCAGTTACGGTGTCATTCTCGGGGAAACTCGTCCGTCGAGTCGGCGGCATCCCGGTGTCAGACGCCCTCACCGCCGGGTTGCTTCGGCCGCTCGGCCTGCACGACACCTATCTCGGCCTGCCCGATCATCTGTGGTATCGGCACGTCCCGGTACGTGCCAGCTCCCCGGTGGATCGGATCGTGCGGGTCGGCCTCAATCGGCCCGCGGCACGGCGGGCGGTGGACCCCGCGGCGGGGATATCCACCACGGCCCGGGACCTCGCACGGTTCTACCAGGCGCTGCTCCAGGGCGGCGAATTGGACGGCGTGCGCGTCGTCGACCCGTCGACGATCGCGCAAGCCACCCTGCCGTCGAGCGAGGGCGAGACGGATCGGCTGCTCAACCTACCGATTCGGTGGTCACAGGGCTTCCAACTCGGCGGACCCAGGTCAGGCGCCCGCCGCAGCCCACCGATGGGCAGGCTGAGCAGTCCACGCACGTTCGGCCATAACGGCAGCAACTGCTGCATCGCCTGGGCCGACCCGACCCGGCGGCTCGTCTTCGCCTACCTGACCGCCCTACTGCCGCCCAGACACGAGGGCGCGGACCACATCAGCAGCGTGAGCGACGCCATCAACGCAGCCTGCATATAAGAAGGTCTCTTCGATCCCTTCAAGGATCCGGAAAAGGTTCGAAGACACCTTCTGAGCCGGCGGCGCCTCCGAGGAAGCCGGCGATCGCGTCGGCCACTGCGGCGGGCGCCTCCTCGGCCATGTGGTGCCCGGAGTCGATGGCGTGGCCGCGCACATCGTCCGCCCAGCCCCGCCAGATCCGCACCGGGTCGCCGTAGAGGTCCTCCAGGTCGTCCTTCGCCGACCACAGCACCAGCGTGGGGCACCGGACGCGGCGTCCGGCGCTCCGGTCCTCCTCGTCGAGCCGCCGGTCGATGCCCACCCCGGCCCGGTAGTCCTCCAGCATCCCGCGCACCGTCTCCGGGTCGTGGATCGCGTTCTGGTAGTCGGCCCACGCCTCGGGCGCCATGTGCTCGTCGGCCGCGGTGTACCAGGCGTCGGGGTCGGCGTTGATGACCCGCTCGGCGGGCTTGTCGGTCTGGGCGAAGAACCACCAGTGCCACCAGGCCGCCGCGAAACGGGCGTCGCAGCGCTCCAGGTGCTCGACCACCGGCAACCCGTCCATGGCCACCAGGCCGGTGACGGCCGTCGGATGGTCCATCGCGGTCCGGAACGCCACGAGCGCGCCCCGGTCGTGACCGGCCACCGCGAACTCCGTGTGGCCGAGCTCACGCATCAGGCCCACCACGTCGCTGGCCATCGCGCGCTTGGAGTACGGCGCATGCTCGGCGTCGGTAGGCGGCTTGGACGACTCCCCGTAGCCCCGCAGGTCCGGGCACACGACGCTGAACCGCTCGGCGAGACGGGGCGCGACCTTGTGCCAGGTGGCATGCGTACGGGGATGCCCGTGCAACAGCAGCACCGGCGGCCCGGAACCGCCATGCCGCACCCGCAGCGTCACTTCCCCGACATCGATTCGATCCAGCTCGAACCCGTCAAAGAACATCCCCGCGCATTACCCGCGCGCCCCTCTGATAACCGCCCTACGCGGGCTCGCGCAACGCCGCGCCCTCACGCCGATCCGAGGGTACTTGTCATGAAGACGCTGTTCCGGTCGGGAAGGTACGCGGCGAAGGGTTCGCAGTAGGTGAAGCAGTGAGCGACGACGCCTGGACCGGCTGCCTGGGTCTGATGCTGCCATGGTCCTTACAGGCGGCGACGAGATCTCGACCGAACGTTGCCGGATCGTGTCAGGGGTGTGTCGTTGCCCGAACGCGATGAGGCGTCTGGGGACCCATCCCCTTGATGCCCTGCAGGGCCTGGTGTGGCTCTCGTTCTCGGCCGTCAGGTAGAGCCAGGCCACGCGCGCGGTCCGATCCGGTGGGGTAGCGGCTTCAAAAGGGCCCGCTGGGCGGCGTCCGAGGTTGCGGCCTAGCGGCGTTGCACGTGCATTTACCACGGGTTGACAGGTTTCGACGAGAGGGTCCGCGTCGAGTCCATCCCAGGTGCTCCGTTCTTTCCACTCCACCGATGGCCGGTTACCACCGCGGCGGCGGGCAGGACTTGGGTGGCAGACCACAGCAGGCCGACAGGGAGGCGGAATGAGCCCGTCCAAGGAGAGGCCGGCGCGCTATGGGTGGTGGCCTTCAGACCCGCCTCGGCGGCCGGTGTTGCTGGTCAACCCGCGATCGGGGGATGGCGTGGCGGCCCGTGCCGGGGTCGCCGAGCGGGCCCGGGAGCGGGGCATCGAGGCTGTCATCCTGTCGCCCGGGCAGAGCTTGGCGGCGCTGGTGCGGGAGGCGGTGGCAAGCGGTGCGGACGTGCTGGGGATGGCCGGTGGCGACGGGTCTCTTTCGGTCGTGGCGGCGGCCGCCGCCGCGCATGGGTTGCCGTTCGTGTGCGTCCCGGCCGGGACCCGCAACCATTTCGCCCTCGACTTGGGCGTGGACCGGCGCGATGTGCTCGGTGCGCTGGACGCCTTCACCGACGGCGTGGAGCGCCGGATCGATATGGCGCAGGTGAACGACCGCCCGTTCCTTAACAACGTCTCACTCGGGATCTACGGTGAGGCGGTCCGGCGAGCGGCCTATCGTGATGCCAAGGTGCGCACCCTCGTGGAGACCGCCGAGCAAGTGCTCGGCCCGGGCGGGCCGGCACCCCGGCTGCAACTGGTCGACGACGCCGGGCAACTGCATGCTCGGCCGGCTGTGGTGCTGGTGTCCAACAACCCCTATGCGCTGGATCACCCGCCGGCGCCGGGCACCCGGCCCGCGCTCGACAGCGCCCGGCTGGGCATTGTGGTTCTGGACGCTCCGGAGAGCGGCCCGCGCCCGGCAGGACGCGCCTGGAGTGCGCCCTACGTGGACGTCAGTGCCCCTGCACCGGTCCATGCGGGCATCGACGGCGAGGCGGTGGAGTTGAACCCGCCGCTGAGGTTCGCGACCCGACCGGCTGCGCTGCGCGTGCGGATCTCCTCCCGCCATCCGGGTGCCTCACCGGCAGGGCGCTTTCCGCCGGCAGGGAATCCCGCCCAGGCACGCCGCCCGCCCTTCACCCGGTAAAGCTGACCAAGGGCGGGATTTTGCCCGATACGGGGCCGGATGGGGCTAGTGAGCTCCCCCTGCCGCCTCGATGCTGTAAGTGGGCGCGGCCGGCTGGCCGCCGCCGGCACCAGGTGCCAGCGGTTCATGCGATCCACCTGCAAGACGACAGCTCAAAGCAGCCTCAAGCAGCCTTGAGCAGCATCGACACGATGGAGGGGCAGTCATGGACTTCCAGGAACGACTGGAGACGATGCAGCAGCGCATCGCGGCCGCGAAGTCGGAGGTGCAGGCCGCCACAGGCGAGTCCCGTCAGCAGCTGTCCGAGCGCATCGACCAGATCCAGACAGATCTCGCCCGGACCAGCGGCGATACGCGTCGGAAGACCGATCAGGCCACCGCCGACGCGCAGAGCAAATGGGCTCAGCTGAAGGCCGACGCCGACGCCAAGATGGACGACATCAGAGCCAAGACCAACGAGCGCAACCGCCAGCGGGACGCCAAGCTCGCCGCCCACGAAGCGGACTGGGCCGAGACCGATGCCGCCAACGCCGCAGACTTCGCCGAATGGGCGTTCAACAACGCCGAACTCGCCATGCTGGACGCGATCGACGCCCGCATCTACGCCGACCAGCTCGCCACTTCGGCACACACCTAGGTCCTGTTTCCCGGATCGCGCGCCGCTTGGCGCGCAAGCCGACCGCGCAAGCCCACCCGATCACCGGCCGCTGAACCGTCGCGGCGGCTGAGCCGAGCACGCCGCGACGGACCGGAGCCGGACACAAGAACGGTCCCCAAGGCCCGCGCGCCTGCGGGTCCCGGCGGCCGAGGTCGTTACGGTCCGGCGTCCCCGCGCACCGGACGGGGGCAACGCTCGGTGCGACAACAAGACGTCGCGATGGCGATGGCACTGCCGATGACGGAGGGAACGGCCGTCAGCCGGGGGCGGCGAGTCGGCGGGCCCGCTCCAAGTCGCGGGCGGCGCTGAGGGTCAGGGGCTGGTCGGGCCCGAGTACGGTCGCCAACCGATGTGCGGCGTGCTCGTAGCGGGTAAGCGCCTCTGCGATCCGCCCGACGGCTTCGTAGGCGGACGCCAGACCGTGCACGGTTATCAAGGCGTCAGGGTGGTCGGCCCCGATGACACGTTCCTGGCGCGGTTGGACATGCTCGTACACAGCGATGGCCTCCTCGAACCGTCCCGCGTGATGGTAGGCCCACGCCAGCCGTTGCTCGTCGACGAGCGCCTCAGGATGGTCGGGTCCCAGCAGTCCGGCCCTATCGGCGACGAGCGCCTCGAACAGCTCCGCCGCCCGGTCCGGCTGACCGGCCTCCACCAGCGCGAACGCGAGGAAGAACCGCGAGCCGAGAAGATGGGGATCGTCGCTGCCGAGTATCCGCGACTGGGCGGCGACCACGTTCTCCAGAAGCCCGACCGCCTCATCCGCGTGGCCGGCCGTGGTGAGCGCCGAAGCCAGCCCGGCCCGGGCCCGCAACGTCTCGGCCGCGTCCTCGCCCCCGGGACCACCGGGCGACCAGATCCGCGAACAGGTCCACGGCCGCGACCGCCTGCCCTGCGAACTCGTAAGCGTGCGACAGCGTGTAGGTGGCGTCCAGGGTCTCGGGGTGGTCAGGGCCGAGGACCTGCTCTCGTCCTTCCACGACGGCCTGAGCGACCGGGATGGCTCGGGTGCCGTCATTGAGGTAGAGGAGGTGCTCCGCGGTCGCATGGCGGATCTTGAACAGTGTTCTGGCGGCGGCGCGGGCTCGTGCGGCGTCCTCGTCCAGAAGCGGTTTCAAGGCCTCCCACAGGGCGGTGGCGTGCTCGTCCACCGCGAGGATCGTGGGGAGTCTCCGGCCGGTGTCCTCGTCGGCGATCCGCTCGACGAACACCAACCGCAGCGCGGCGGCCTCGATCAGCGACGCCAGGGCACCGTCACGGGCGGCCTCGTCCCGAACCACCCGGCGTACCAGGCGGTGCACCAGCACGGTCGATCCATCCTGGGAAAAGGCCACCAGCGACACCGCGCCCAGTTCGGCCAGTGGACCGGTGGCCTCCGGTCCCAGAATCTCCTGGCTCACCCCCGACGTCGAGAACACCGCCAGTTCGCCGAGGAGCCTGCGGGCCTGTGGACCGACGCCGTCCAGCGCCAGCGTGATCGCCTGCCCGACACCGCGCGGATACGGCTCGCCCCTCGGCCGATCCAGCAGGACCTCCACCGGGGTGGAGCGGACCTGTGTCAGGTAGGCGGCGTAGCCGACGCGCGGCGGGCCGACGAGCGCGGCCGCGGCGATCGACAGTGCCAGCGGGAGCCGGTCCAGCTCGTCGATGAGCTCACCGATCAGCTCCTCGTCGCCGATCGCACCTACCCGATCGTGCAGGTACCGGCGGGCCTCACCGGCGGTGAACCGGGTGACCGGCAGCGGTGCCGCGATCCGCTCAAAGGCGAGGTCATTCGTCGTGATCAGCACCCGAGCGCCGCCCCGGGCGGGCAGAAAGGGGGCCAGCACGTCGGGGTCGTCGGCGTTGTCCAGCACCACCAGGTAGGACTCCTGCCGGTCCTCCAGCCAGGCCCTGAGCTTGCGGACAACCGCCGAGGAGTCGTCGGCTGCGCTCCGGAGCCCGAGCTCGGCTCCCATCAGGTGCAGCGATGCGGTCAGCTGCCCCACGGTTTCGGCGTGCAGCCAGGCGACGGGGACTCCTCGGTCGGCGCGGTCCCTGGCATACGCTGCGGCGACCTGGGTCTTTCCAACGCCCCTCGCCCCGACCAGAGCGCAGACCGCAGCGGCCCCTCCCTCGCGGAACACCTCCTCGATCCGTGCCAGGAGATCAGGACGCGGCTGGAACGCCCTGGGCTCGCGTGGGATGCCGCCGATGGCGGCGGGCACCGGGCGAGGCCGTTGAGCGGGAGAAGCCTCCGTTTGACCGGCCCAGATGACCAGAGGCGTCCCGGGCACCAGCACGACCAGACTCACCACGATTCCGGCGGCGTTCGGGTCGACACCGACCATCGCGCACATCCACCAGGCCAGAGCCCCGGCGGCCAGGGGGAGAACCGTGGCGATCGTGACCTTCACCCACCGCGGCACGACACCCTCCCTCTAGGAGCACGAAGCGACCGGCGCACGCGAGGACCCGAGCCCGAAGCGAGTGTCACACGAATGCGCACGGCTGTCTGCCACCGAATGCCACCCTCAAGACCGAGCTGCTTGCCGGGCCATCGTTCTGTTCCCGGCTCGGAAGGGCTTGGTCGGACCCACGAACCGGCGGGCCGTTCGCGGTGGCAACGGACGAAAAGCGCGGTTCCCTCCAGCCCTACGCTCGTCCGGAGTCGAGCGAGGAGGACACCAGTGCCGGAGCTGGCTGAGATCGGCGCGTGGCTGCGACATCGGTTGCCGGACCTGCTCGCCGAGAACCGGGTGCCCGGGGCGGCGGTGGCGGTCTGCGCCGACGGCGAGACGGTCGACGCCGCGGCCGGGGTACTGAACACGGTCACGGGCGTCGAGGCCACGGTCGACTCCCTCTTCCAGATCGGTTCGATCACGAAGGTGCTGACCGCGACGCTGGCCATGCAGCTGGTCGACGACGGGATGCTGGACCTCGACGCTCCGGTGCGGACGTACCTGCCCGGGTTCCGGATCGGCGACGAGCGGGCGGCGGAGCGGGTCACCGTGCGGCACCTGATGTGCCACGTCGCGGGTTTCGAGGGGGACGTCTTCACCGACACGGGCAAGGGCGACGACTGCCTCGAGAAGTACCTGGGCGTCCTGCACCAGGTGCCGCAGCTGTTCGAGCCCGGCGAGATGTTCTCCTACAACAACGCCGCCTACTGCGTGCTGGGCCGGATCGTCGAGGTCGTACGGGGAAAGCCCTTCGACGCCTGCATGAGGACGCACCTGTTCACGCCGCTGGGCCTGGTTCACGCCGCGAACGATCCGTACGAGGCGATCGTTCACCGCACGGCGGTGGGGCACATCGAGCGGACACCGGGTGCCCGGCCCGGCCCCTCCAGCGTGTGGGCGCTGGCGCGCTCGAACGCGCCGGCCGGGTCGATGCTGGCGATGAGCCCTCGAGACCTGCTGGCCTTCACCCGCATGCACCTCGCCGGCGGGCTCGGCCCCGACGGCGGCTCCGTGCTGAGCCCGGCGAGCGTCAGGGCCATGCGGCAGCCGCAGGTCGAACTGCCCGACATCGGCCAGGGCACCGGCTGGGGCTTGGGATGGGAGCTCTTCGATCTCCCGGGCGGCACGGTCTTCGGCCACGACGGCAACACCATCGGCCAGTCGGCGTTCCTGCGCGCGGTCCCGGGACGCGACGTGGCGGTGGCGATCGTCACCAACGGCGGCTCGCCGAAGCCGGTGCAGGCCGAGATCGCGGGCCGTGTGCTCCACGAGCTCGGCGGTGTCGAACCGCCGGCGCAGCCCATGCCCGACCCGGCCGCGCCTTCGCCGAACCCGTCCAGGTACGTCGGCACCTACAAGTCGAGCACGTGCGAGACCGCGGTGAGCCGGGACGCGAACGGGCGGCTCTGGCTGGAGCGCACTCCCACCGGAATCACCGCCGAGCTGGGCGACGCGCCGTACCGTACCGAGCTGGTCGCCTGGCGCGGCGACGCGTTGCTGCCGGTCGAGCCCGAGCGCGGCGTCCGTGCGCCGTTCGCGTTCCTCGGTGACGACGGAGAGGGACGCGCGCTGTACCTGCACACCGGCCGCGCCGACAGGCGCGTGTCCCCGTGAACGGCCTGCACCGGCGCGCTTTCGTCGCCGACATGCACAACGACCTGCTGTGCGCGGTGGTCGCCCGGCCGGTCGACCGCTGGGCCGCGTTCTTCCGAGAGCGCTGGCTGCCACAGCTGCGGGCCGGCGGGGTGAACCTGCTGACGCTTCCGGTGTTCGTCGAGGACCCGTACCGCCCCGAGGGCGCACTGCGCCGGACGCTGCGCATGATCGAGGCGGCGCACCGGCTCGCGGCCGGCAATCCCGACGCCGTCGGTCTGTGCCGCGATGGTGCGCAGGTCGACGGCGTTCACGCGGAGGACCGGATCGCCCTGATCCTGGCGCTGGAGAGCGCTCCCGGCGTGGGCGAGGACGTGGAGTTGCTGGAGACGCTGTTCCGGCTGGGCGTCAGGATCGCGTCCCTGGCGCACTTCGGCCGCACCGCACTGGCCGACGGCAGCGGGGAGGACCGGACCGGTGGCCGGCTCACCCGCGCCGGGGTCGCGGCCTTGGCCGAGATGGAACGCATCGGCATGCTCTTCGACGTCAGCCACCTCGGTGCCGCCGGCGTCGAGCACGTCCTGGAGCTGGCGTCGCGGCCCGTGATCGCGACGCACTCCTCCGCGCGGGCGCTCCGGGACCACCACCGGAACCTCACGGACGAACAGATCGATGGCATCGCCGCAGGCGGTGGCATCGTGTGCGTCAACTTCTTCGCTCCGTACCTCCACGAAAACGACCACTCGATCGACCGGTTGATCGACCACCTCGAGCACGTCGCCGGCGTGGCCGGTGTCGAGCATGTCGGCCTCGGCCCCGACTTCATCAAGGAGGTGCTCGCCGACACCACTCCTGCGTGCTGCGAACGCGCCTTTGTCGAGGGGGTGCCCGCCGACGCGTACCTGCCCGGTTTGGAGGGGCCGGCGGGGTTGCCGCTGGTGACCGAGGCGATGCGGCGTCGTGGCTGGCCGGAGGACGACATCGTCGCGGTCCTCGGCGAGAACGTGCGGCGACTGCTCCGAACCGAACTCGGCCGGCCCGCCGCCCTCGCCACCGCCTGAGCCGCGCCCCGCGCGCGGAGTGCGCGTTTCGGTGTGCGCGGCTCGGGCGGTTTCGTATGCTTCCCGCCGCCCTGACCTCAGATGATCACTTCGTGCGGCCGGACGAACGCGGTCCTGAAGGTTCGAAGCGCACGACGAACGCCACCAGGGGCCCGCGGCCCACTATCGTCGGGTGGCTAAGGAGAGCGCTGCCGCGCGTACGGCCGATGGTTCCGAGAACGCGCGCGGGCCCGGGAACGGCGGCCGGGTACTGACGATCCGCGATCTGTCGGTCGAGATCCGCCGAGGCGAACGGGTCGTCCGCCCGGTCTCGGACGTCGGCCTGGTACTGGACCGCGGTGAGACCCTGGGGATCGTCGGTGAGACCGGGTCCGGCAAGTCCATGACCGGTCTCGCGATCATGGGCATGCTGCCGGCCGGGGGCCGGGTGACCGGCGGATCGATCGACCTCGGCGGCGAGGAGCTCGTCGGGCTTCCCGCCGCGCGGTACCGGGCCGTTCGCGGCAACGACATCGCGATGGTGTTCCAGGACTCGATGACGGCGTTGAACCCGACTCGGCGGATCGGTGAGCAGGTCGCCGAACCGGTGCGTCTGCACCACGGCGCGTCGAGGCGGGCCGCGCGCCGGATCGCCGAGGAGATGCTCGCCCTGGTCGGGCTGCCGCGGCCGGCCGAGCGGATGGACGACCACCCGCACCGGCTCTCGGGAGGCATGCGGCAACGCGTGATGATCGCGATGGCGCTGGTGTGCGAGCCGCGGGTCGTCATCGCCGACGAGCCGACCACGGCGCTCGACGTCACGATCCAGGCGGAGATCCTCGACCTCCTCGACGACCTGAAGTCCCGGCTGGGCATGTCGATGATCCTCATCACGCACGACATGGGGGTGATCGCCCGGCATGCCGACCGCGTCGGGGTGATGTACGCCGGTCGCCTGGCCGAGTCCGGGCCGACTTCCGTGCTCTTCGGCCGGACGCGGCACCGCTATACGCACGCGCTGCTGTCCTCGATCCCGTCGCTGACCCACGACCGGCGCGAGGAGCTCTTCAGCATCCCGGGCGCGCCGCCGGACCTGACCGTGGCGCAGGCCGGCTGCCCCTTCGCGCCGCGCTGTGACGCCGCGACGGATCGGTGCCGTGAGGAGCACCCGGCGCCGACGGCGGATGAGGACGGCCATGCCCATGCGTGCTGGCATCCGCCCACCGGCCCGACGGCGGCGGTCCGCGCGCGGTTCGCCGCCGTGCCGGCGATCCACGCCGACCGAGGAGCGGTGCCGCGGCTGCGCGCCGTCGACCTCGAGCGCGAGTACCCGGCGGGCGGTGCGGGTCTCTTCGGCGGGCGCCGTACCGTGAAGGCGGTTTCCGGCGTGAGCTTCGAAGTGGCGGCCGGCGAGACGTTCGGGCTCGTCGGGGAGTCGGGCTGCGGCAAGTCCTCCCTGGGCAGGATGCTCGTGGCCCTGGACCGGCCGACATCCGGCGAGGTGATCTTCGATGGCGAGCCGGTCACCGGGCTGAGCGCACGCGCGCTCGGGCCGCGCCGCACTCGGCTGCAGATGATGTTCCAGGACTCGAACGCCTCTCTCGATCCCCGGATGCGCATCGGCACGATCCTGCGCGAGCCCCTGGCGATCCAGGGCGTCGGCAGGCGCGCCCAGAGGACCGCTCGCGCCCGCGAGCTGCTGCGGGACGTGGGCCTGCCCGCGAGCGTCATGGAACGCTACCCCCACGAGCTCTCCGGAGGGCAACGGCAGCGCGTGGGCCTGGCCCGCGCGCTCGCCCTGGACCCGAAGGTGCTGGTCGCCGACGAACCGGTCAGCGCGCTGGACGTCTCCATCCGCTCCCAGGTCCTCAACCTGATGCGCCGCGTCCAGCTCGAACGGGGGCTCAGCAGCGTGGTGATCTCACACGACCTCGCGGTCGTGCGGTACCTGGCGGACCGGGTCGGTGTCATGTACCTGGGCAAGCTGGTCGAGACGGGCACCACCGAGGAGGTGTACGGCGCCGCCGCGCATCCCTACACCGCGGGGCTGCTCGCGGCGGTCCCGGAGGCGCACCCGGAGGAGCGGCGTCCCCGGGCGGGTGCGCGGGTGCGAGGCGAGCTGCCGAGTTCCATCGATCCGCCCAGCGGCTGCCGGTTCCGCACCCGGTGCGCGCTGGCGACCGATCTGTGCGCCGAGACGGAGCCCGCCTTGACGCCGGTCACCGACACCCACCAGGTCGCCTGCCACTACCCGTTGCAGCCCGAGCAGTCAGCGGAGCCGACGACGCGATGACACGTTCCAGGTACGCACCGGCAGGGACACGCGCGCATATCTCGCGGAGAGGGGATTCGCACAGATGACTTGGTACGTGGTCCGGCGCGTGGCGATCTCGCTTCTCGTCCTGCTGGGGATCTCCGCGGTGGTGTTCTTCCTCCTGCACCTCGTCTCCGACAGCCCGGGGCGCGTCGTCCTGGGGCAGCGCGCCTCGCCCGAGGCGGTGGCGGACTTCAACCGGTCACACGGGTTCGACCGCCCGGTCGTCGTGCAGTACGTCAGGTACCTCGACCAGCTCGCGCACGCGGACCTGGGGAGGTCCTACAAGCTGAACGCGGATGTGGGCACGCTGTTGCAACGCAACGCCGGCCGCAGCGCGATGCTGTCATCGGCCGGCCTGGTCCTGGCGCTCCTGATCGCCGTCCCGCTCGGCATCCTGCAGGCGGTGAAGCGCAACACCGTCATCGACCGGGTCGCCACGGCGGCGTCGTACGTGCTCTACGCGACGCCGTCGTTCCTGCTGGGATTGATACTGATCGCCGTCTTCAGCCAGTCCCTGCCGGTCTTCCCGGCCGAGGCGTCCCAGTCGCACTCGCCATGGGTGATCTTCACCGATCCGCGGGCCATGGCGCTTCCCGTCATCACGCTCGCCGCCACCAGCGTCGCGATCTTCTCCCAGTACCAGCGCTCGTCCGCCCTTGACCAACTCGGCCAGGACTACATCAGGGTCGCGCGAGCCAAGGGACTTCCGGAGCGACTGATCCTGGTACGCCACCTGCTGCGCAACGCCTGCCTGCCGCTGATCACTCTGGTCGGCACGCTCGTCCCCACGCTCCTGGCGGGGAACCTGATCGTCGAGTCGCTCTTCAACTATCCCGGCCTGGGATTGCTGTTCCTCAACAGCCTGCAACGCGAGGACTACCCGGTGCTCCTCGCCTACACCCTCATCGGTGGCGTCCTGACCGTGGCCGGCAACTTCGTCGCCGACCTCGTGGTCGCGGTCGCCGACCGCCGAATCGAGCTGAGAAAATGACCTCACGACGTGTGGACGACATGACCACCGCGACGGACGCCGCGGCAGAGGCCGAGCCCGAGGTCACGAAGGCGGGACATCCCGCGGCGCGGTCGGTGCTGCGCCGCCTGCGGCGGAACCCGCTCGGTCTCACCGGCGGCCTGCTCCTGGTCCTCCTCGCCGGGACCTGCGTCCTCGGCCCGCTGCTCTACCGCACCGACCAGACCGCCGTGGACCCGCTCAACGCGGCCCTGCCCCCTGGCCCGGGACACCCGCTCGGGACGGACACGAACGGGTTCGACGTGCTGGGACGGCTGATGGAGGGCGGCCAGGTGTCCCTGCAGATCGGGCTCCTCGCCGCGCTCTTCGCGACCACGATCGGCACCGTCTACGGCGCCGTCGCCGGACTCGCGGGGGGAGTGGTCGACGGGGTCCTGATGCGCCTGGTCGACGTCATGCTCTCGGTGCCCTTCCTGTTCTTCGTCCTGATCCTGTCGGCGCGGTTCCATGCGAACGCCCTGTCGCTCAGCCTCGTCATCGGCGGGTTCTCCTGGCTCGTCTCCGCCCGGCTGGTCCGTGGTGAAGTGCTGACGCTGCGGGTACGGGAGTTCGTGCTGGCCGCGCGGGTGATGGGGTCGTCCCGCCGGCGGCTCGTCCTCACGCATCTCGTCCCGAACGCGCTCGGCGTGATCATCGTCAACATCACCTTCCAGGTCGCCGACGCGATCCTCGTCGTCGCCGCCCTGGGATTCCTGGGCTTCGGCCTGACGTACCCCACCGCGGACTGGGGCAGCCAGCTCGCCAGCGGCGTCACCTACATCTCCGCCGGCTACTGGTGGCTGATCTACCCCGTCGGCGGCTGCATCATCCTCACGGTGCTGGCGCTCAACCTGCTCGCGGACGCGCTCCGGGACGCGGTCGGGAGACGGGCCGACTGAGGGACGGACGCCGCCCGACCTGTGCGGCGTGACGGATGCGGACGCCGGAAATCGTCGGGTCCACCGAACCAGCGCCGGATGCCGGTGAGGCATCGTCGACCCACATCGCGGAGGCTCGGCCCCGCACCCCCCCTTTGCCTCTTCCTCGGCGCATCTCCATCCCATATGCAGGGAGCCATCAATGACGCAAGTGTCCGGCAAGCAGCGAGGACGCATCTTCGTAGCGTTCACCCTGGTCGCCGTGCTCGTAACGGCGTGCAGCGGTGCGGGCAGCGCGACGAAGGACGCCGCCCGCAGCTATGACACCCTGCCGAAACAAGCGGGCAACCCCAAGAACGGCGGGACGGTCACGGTCGCGTTGACCCCTGGCCTCAGCCCCAATTTCATCTATCCCTACCCGCCGGCGTCCGCCAACGGGACCGTCATCGGCCGCGGGCTGATGTGGCGTTCCCTCTACCGGCCCAGCGGACAGGGCGACAAGATCGTGGACGCCGGGTCGAGCCTGGCCGAGGACCCCGCCTACAGCCCCGACCGCAAGACCGTGACCATCAAGATGAAGGACTACAAGTGGTCCGACGGCGCGCCGGTCACGGCCGGGGACGTCGTCTTCTCCCTCGCCCTGCTCAAGGCCGCGCTCGCGGAGAGCCCGGCCAACTGGAGCTTCTACACCCCGGGCCAGTTCCCCGACGGAGTCACCGCCAAAGCCGCCACACCGGACACGCTCACTCTCGAACTGAAGACCGCGTACAACCCGTCGTACCTGCTCTCCATGCTGACGCTGCTGTACGTGATGCCCTCCACCCAGTGGAACATCGCCCGTGCCGGGGGGCCGCACCTGGACTACACGAAGCCGAAGAACGCGGCGGCGATCTACAAGTACCTCACGAAGGAGTCCGGGTCCCAGTCGACGTTCGCGAGCAACCCGCTCTGGCAGGTGGTCAACGGCCCGTACCGTCTCAAGAGCTTCGACTCGACGACCGGTTCGTTCTCTCTGGTCCCCAACAAGTCCTACAGCGGCCCGGGCACGTCGCGGCTCGACCGGATCGACTTCAAGGCGTTCACCTCGGCCGCCGCGGTGCTCAACCAGTTCAAAGCCGGCAACCTGACCGTCGGCACGCTGGACTCCGGCTTCATCGCCCAGATTCCCGCGCTGAAGGCGAAGGGGTACAACGTCTACGGCGCCCCCGCGCCCGCCAGGTTCGACTCGCTGACCATCAACTTCAAGAACACCGTCGACAACTTCGGCAAGGTCATCTCGCAGGCGTACGTCCGGCAGGCCCTGCAGCGCCTGATCGACCAGCGGGGCTACATCGCCAGCAGGGGCATCTACAACGGTGCCGGCTCCCTGAACTACAGCACGGCGGGCAGCGACTCCCCCTACCCGCCCCGTTTCGGTGACGACCCGCCCTATCCGCACGACCCCGCCGCCGCCGAGAAGCTGCTGACCGACAACGGCTGGAAGGTGGTGCCGGACGGATCCACCACCTGCGTGCGCCCCGGCACCGGGCCGGGGGAGTGCGGCGCCGGCATTCCGCGGGGACAGAGGATCAGCTTCACCCTGGCCTCCGCGAACACCCCGGCCTATGTCGGCGCCCGCGACGTCGCGTTCGCGTCGGCCGCCAAGAGGCTCGGTATCGAGGTCAAGATCGTGACCAAGGCGCTCAACTACATGTACGCCAACTACGGCAACACCTTCGCGCCCGCCAAGAAGAACGAGTGGGCGATGCAGGACAACGGATCGCTGTACCTCGCGGCCGGGTACCCGAGCAGCAACACGGTGTTCAACACGGGGGGCAGCTTCAACCTGGGCGGCTTCCAGGACGCCGAGGCGGACAAGCTGATCGAGGCGTCGACGTTCGGAGCGGACGCGAAGGTCCTGTCGACCGAGGTGACCCGCCTCGCCGAGGACCTGCCCGTGCTCTTCCTCCCGACCCCCCACACCCTGGTCGTGTGGAAGGACACCCTGTCCGGTCCGCCGGCGTCGTTCAAGGCCCTGCTCAGCTTCCTGTACACGCCGGAGCAGTGGTACTTCCACGGCTAGTCCGGCCCCACCGGCTTCAAGGAGCACCCGTGATCCCCGACGTGGGCGCGTTCGCCCGGCCGATCCACCGGATCGACCCGGACGCCGTCGACCTCGATGACGTCGAGACGGTGCGTGACCTGGTCGGCGATGCCCGGGTGGTGGCCATCGGCGAGGGCGCGCACGGCATCGCCGAGTTCTACGAGCTCAAGCACCGGCTGTTCCGGATCCTCGTCCGGGAACTCGGGTTCACCGGCTTCGTGATGGAGTCCGGTTTCGCCGAGGGGCTGGCCGTCGACGAGTGGATCCATGGAGGACCGGGGCGGCTCGAGGCGGTCGCCCGCGACGGCATCACCTACCGGTTCGGCGAGTGCGAGCCGATGCGGCGGCAGCTGCGCTGGATGCGCCGCTGGAATTCCGCGAGCCCGGCGAAGGTCGCCTTCTACGGGATGGACCTTCCCGGCTCGTCCACGTCACCCGGGCCGGCGGTCCGCGCCTGCCTCGACCGGATGCCGGGACTCCCGGGTGACGAGGAGCTCCTTCGCCTGAGCGAGCTGGGAGGCAGGACGGAGGCGGCGGTCCGTTTCGAGGCCATGCCCGGCGCCGACCGCGCCCGGTTGCTCGAAGGCCTCCGCGAGCTGGGGGAGCGCGCGCTCCTGCTCGACGACGAGGTCGTGCGCCGGTGTGCGGATTCGCTCCGGGCGTTCGTCGAGGAGCTGGACGCGCCCCCGGCGGGGCCCTACCCGCGGGACGTGTTCATGGCAGAGACCGTGAGCTGGATCCTCCGGCGAGAACGGCGCATCGTCGTGAGCGCCCACAACGCGCACGTCCGACGTTCGGCGTTGCTGGACCGGCCGATGATGGGGGGCCTGCTCTCCGCCTCCCTGCGAGCCGACCTCGTCGTCATCGGGATGACCTACGGCTCCGGTCCGGAGGTCCGGTTCACCCAGCGCTCCCCGCGCCCGTTCGACTGCGACGTCTCCCTTGGAGCGCGGAGCCTGCCGCCGAACTGCATCGAGGCGCGGCTGGACCGAATCGGCCCGCCCGTGGTCGTCGTGGATCTCCATCGTGCGCCGAGCGGGCTCTTCGACGGCGCCGACGGCACGCTCGCCAACGGCGGTCTCGATCCCGTCGACGACTTCCCGGCCGCCTACGACGCGTTCATCCACGTCCGCCGGGCCACCCGGGTCCCCGGTGCGTTCGAGCGGCTCCGCGCGGAGTTCGACGCGGCCGCGGAGTTCGGCGCGGCCGCGGGGCCATACGCAAAGCAGTCCGCGCACCATGAGGAGACGGAGGCACCGTGACCCTTTCCTATCCGCCCACTCGTACGGTCGGGGTCGTCGCGGACGTCGCGGGCGTCCGCGTGCCGGACCCGTACCGCTGGCTGGAGCGGGAAACCGACGAGGTGCGGCGATGGCAGCGGCGGCAGGCCGAACTCGCCACCGCCGTCATCTACGACGGGCAGGACCCTGAGGCCGTCCGTGACCTGGTCCATGCGTACCACGGCGGGTCCCGCCCGGCCCTGCCGAGATGCGCGGCCGGCCGCTGGTTCCGCGCCGTGACCCCGCCGGACGGCGCGGCGCCCCTGGTCGTCGTCGCGGACCGGCCGTTCGGCGCCGGACGGCCGGTGACGGACCTGGCCGAGTTCGGCGGCGAGGAGAACCCGGCGGTCCTGTCCTGGCTGGCCCCGGCGCCGGACGGCCGCGTCCTGGCCCTGGGCGTCTGCGCCGACGGCAGCGAGCACAACACCATCCGGCTCATCGAGGTCGCCTCGGGGCGGGTGCTCGACGGCGCGCCGGAGCAGGTCCTGCACAGCGCGTGGGCCGGCGGTGTCACGTGGCTGCCCGACAGCAGCGGCTTCTACTTCTTCGCCCTCACCGGCCCACCGCGGGAGTTCCGGCAGGCGGTCTTCTTCCACCGGCTCGGCACTCCGGACACCACCGTGGAGCCGATCCCGGTCGGGGAAGGCTCCCGGGAGTACACGCTCGTCCAGATCTCGCCGGACGGCCGGTGGGCCGTCGCCGCCCATCGAGTGGGCAGCCCCATCCCCGTCGCGGTTCGCGACCTGTCCGAGCCCGGGTCGGCGTGGCGTCCCTTCGTCACCGCCTGCCCCGGGACGGTCGCCGGCCACATCGTCGGCGACCACTACATCGCCGTGACCGATGTCGACGCCCCTCGCGGGCGGGTGGTCGCCATCCCGCTCGACGCGGCGGACGCCGACGACCCGGCGGAGTGGACGGAGCTCGTCCCGGAAGGCGACACGGTGCTGCGGTACCTCTTCCCGGTCGGCGAGCACCTGTACCTCAGCGAGTTCGACCAGACGTTCGCCAAGGTCCGGATCATCGATCGCTCGGGCGCCACCACCGGAGAGGTCCCCCTCCCCGGCCGCGGGGCACTCGCCGCCCCCTTCTTCCCGCTGACCGCTCTGGCCCTCGGCGCTCCCGCGAACGATTTCGTCTTCGCCTTCTCCACGCTGACGACCTCCTGGGGCGTCTACCGGCACCGCCCGGGCGAGGCGGATCTCGAGACGCTGTCGGCCCCGGCGGTCACCCTCGACGCCGAGCTGGAAGCGGGGTGCGCCGTCGCGCCCGACGGCGTCGCGGTCCCGTACCACGTGGTGCGCCCGGCCGGGAGCGACCCGGCGCGCCCGGCGCCGACACTGATCTCCGCGTACGGCGCGGCGAACGTACCCCTCCTGCCCCAGTACCAGCCCGACATGGCCGCCTTCGTCGCCGCCGGCGGCGTCCTCGTCCAGGCGTACCTGCGCGGGGGCGGCGAGTTCGGCCGGGACTGGCATCGGGCCGCGCACCGGGAGCGGCGACACGTCCGCGACGCCGACCTCGTCGCGGTCGCCGAGCACCTCATCGCCGAGGGCGTCACGACCGCCGGCCGGCTCGCGCTGACCGGCGGATCCGACGGCGGACTCATGTGCGGGGTCGCCGTCACCACGCGGCCCGACCTGTGGCGTGCCGTGCTGCCGCGGGAGCCCCTGCTGGACCTCGTCGGCGGCACCCGCGACCCCTATCTCGACTTCGTCATCCGCAAGGCCTGGGCGGACCCGGACGATCCGGCGGAGGTGCGCCGGCTCCTCCGGCTGTCGCCGTACGAGCTGGTCGGCCCGGGTGTCTTTCCGGCGGTCTACATCCAGGCCGGGGCGACCGACCCGCGGTGCCGTCCCTGGCACGCGCGCAAGTTCGCCGCACGGATGCAGGCCGCCCAGGAGGGGGAGGCGCCGATCCTGCTGCACGTCTTCGACAATGCCGGCCACGGTGCGGCGACCTCTCATGACGTCGCGGTCGCGCAGGACGCCGAATGGTTGGCGTTCCTGGTCAAGACGCTCGGCCTGCGGGCCGTCTCAGTCGTCCGGGACCGACCTGATGGACATCAGGCGCAGCTGCAGCATGGCTGAGAGGCGCGCGTTCGAGTCGTTGAGGTCGATGCCACCGACCTCGGCCGCGCGCCGGAGCCGGTAGCGGAACGTGTTGGGGTGCACGAACATCGCGGCGGAAGCCGCTGCGACGTCGCCGAAGGCGTCGAGCCAGGCGCGCAGCGTGTCGACCAGACTGGTCTGGTGCTCCTCGTCGTAGGCGGCGATGCGCGCGATGGAGCCGCTGGGGAGGTCTCCGCGTGGGACGAGATCGGCGAGTTCGAGCAGCAGCGCCTCGACGTGGACGTCGTCCAGCCGGGCCACCTGCCGCCCGGCGACTCCGGACCGCAGGACGCGCAGCGCCCGATCGGCCCCCGACCGCGATCGGGCGAGCGCCGAGCTGTCCGGGGCGAGCCGTCCCACCCCGATCAGCGGGCGCAGGCGGGACCCGACGCGGGCGAGGAACTCGGTGGCGATCAGGACCGCGCGCTCCTCGGCCTCCTGCCGGCTCTGCGGAAAGGGGAGGATGCCGTAGGAGACGTCGCCGATCAGCGCGGCGGCGGCGCGGGGGTGCATGGCGGACAGGTGCATGGCGAAGGCGTCGGCGAGCCGCTTCCGCTCGGCGGCCAGCTGGGCGGGCAGGGGGTGTTCGGTGGCCGAACCGACGACGGTGAGGGCGAGGACGACGGCTCGCTCGTCCTTCAGGCCGAGGCGGCGGACCGCCTCCAGCGACTGCGGCCCGCCTTCGAGGGCGGTGCTCAGCAACTCCGCCCGCAGCCGCCGCTCCATGTCCGCGTCGGCGCGGTGCCACACCATGTGCATCGCGACGAGCTTGGACGCCTCGTAGAGCGCTTGGCCGCGCTCCTCGCTGAGGGGCTCGGGGACCATCACCCAGATCGTGCCGAGGATCTCGTCCCCGGCGCGCACCGCGATCGCCGCGCGGGGCAGCGCGGGCGGTTGCTCCGAGTCGCCCGTCCTCGGCAGCGGCGCCACGAAGACGGGGCCGTCGCTGCGGTAGATCGCCTGGAACACCCCGCGCTCCTCCAGGATGCGGGTGTACCGCTCCGGGACCTGACGGCCCAGGATCGTCTGGACCCGGGACAGGTCCGCCTCCTCCTGCCGACTCGAGAAGGCCAGCAGGCGGGAGTTGCGGTCCTCGATGGTGACGGGCGCGCCGAGCAGCGCGGCGATGGCGTTGGCGACCGCGAAGAGATCGCCGGACGGGATCCGGCCGAACGCGCGGGCGTCGGTGTCGTGCAGGCCGCTGTCGGCGGTCAGGCTCCGGAGCATCCCCGCCAGGTGCGTCCACGATGCGCCCCGGGCGAACGCGAGGACCGCCACCCCCGACTCGCGCGCCGCCGCGACGAGCCGTTCGTCGGGTGCCACGGGCGCGCGGACCACCAGCCCGGCCGCGTCGCGCCGCCCGAGCTGGGCCACCACCCGCGCGATGTCGGCGGGGTCATGCAGGCCGACGCCCAGCACCAGCGCGTTGTCCGGCGGCTCCGGCTCGTCGAGCGGGTCGTAGATGACGACGCCGCCGATGTCGCCGGCGGCGTCGATGTCGCCGCAGACCACGTCGAGCAGCGTGGTTCCGAGCTCCTCCAGGACGCGCGCGAGGCTGGCTCGCGGGAGGCCGGTCACGGGTGCGGGCATGCGCCCGAAGCTAGCGCGGCACGTGGAGGTCGCCGTTCGTTCTGCATGACGAAATCACGCTATCCGATCTGTCGAACAGAACAAAAGGGAATCACCTTGCGGCGATCGGCACCCATTTCGTCGTGACCGTTACGGCATCCAGGATGTCCGGGATCGGGGTGACGCCGAGTCCCGGTCCGGTCGGCACGGCGAGATGCCCGTCCTCGAGGCGGAACGGCGGCGTGATGTCGGTCCGGTAGTAGCGGTCGGACGCGGAGGTGTCGCCGGGCAGGAGGAACCCGGGCAGCGCGGCGAGCGCGACGTTGGCGGCGCGCCCCAGGCCCGTCTCGAGCATGCCGCCGCACCAGACCGGGACGCCGTGCGCCGCGCAGACGTCGTGGATCCGCCGGGCTTCGAGGTAACCGCCCACGCGGCCCGGCTTGATGTTCACCACCCGGCAGGCTCCGAGCGCGATCGCGTCGGCGGCGGCGCGGGCCGAGACGATCGATTCGTCGAGGCAGATCGGTGTGGTGATCCGCGTGGCGAGGTCCGCGTGTCCGAGGAGGTCGTCCTCCGCCAGCGGCTGCTCCAGCAGGAGGAGGCCGAACGGGTCGAGCCGGGCCAGGTGCCGGGCGTCGCCGCGCTGGTAGGCGGTGTTGGCGTCGGCCTGCAGCAGGATGTCGCCGAACCGTTCGCGCACGGCGCGGACCGGCTCGACGTCCCAGCCGGGTTCGATCTTCAGTTTGATCCGCAGGTAGCCCGCGTCCAGGTATCCGGCGACCGTGTCGAGCAGGGCGGGGATCGACTCCGCGATCCCCACGGACACCCCGCACGGCACGGTGTCGCGGACGGCGCCGAGGGCGTGGCCGAGAGCGACGCCGCGGGAACGGAGATCCGCGTCCAGGACCGCCATCTCCAACGCGGCCTTGGCCATGCGGTGGCCCTTGTAAGGGGCCAGGGCCGGGGCGACCTTGTGCGCGTCCAGGTCCGGCACCCCGGCCAACGCCGGCACCAGGAAACGGCTCAGGACGTCGGCGGAGGCGTGCGTGTACTCCGAGGAGTACAGGGGCGCCGTCCCGGCGCCGCATTCGCCCCATCCCTCGGCCTCGTCGGTGACGACGCGGAGCAGCAGCGCCCGCCGCACGGTCTCCGTGCCGAACGACGTCCGGAAGGGCGAGACGAGCGGTACCTCGATGGTGCGGATCTCGACTCCGGTGAGCTTCACTCCGTCTCCTGCCTGTCCAGGACGTACCAGCCCGTCCGGTCGAATCCGCGCACCCGCGCGCCGTCCGCGATCAGCCCGCCGAGAACCTCCCGTACCGCCGTGCGCCACTCCGCGGCGCAGGCCGGGTCGCTCACCCGCAGGGCCTCGACGTCGCGGGGCACGCCGACGATCACGGTGCGCGCGTCGGTGTGCCCGACGACCGGGCCGCCCGCGGCGGAGGCGCTCAGCGCCAGGGCCGCCCCCGCCGCGCGGGCGGCCCCCGCATCGGTCATCCTGGGCCCGCCGTCGCAGGCCGCCTCGACCTCGGGCGCCTCCAGCCGCCACCGGACCAGGATCCGGTCGGTGGCGTCGCTGCGGTTGATGTCGTCGTCCATCGGACCGTAGAAGTTCGCCAGGTACTCGGCCGGATCGGCGGCCAGCTTGGCGATGTTGAAGTACGCGTTGCGGCGCACCAGGGGATCGTAGGTCCAGCAGATCTCGCGGACGCCGCGCAGCATCGCCCAGGAACGCTGGTGCAGCTTCAGCGCGAAACCGACGTTGCGTCCCTGCGTGTGCGCCAGCACCCCGGCGATATGACTGTGCAGGGCCTCGCGCGCCGGCGGGGAGAAGAAGCCGAAGCAGGCTCCCACCAGCTCCCCGTCGTCGAAGGCGCCGCTCACGTAGCCGCCCGCCTTCGTCATCGCGCGCAGCAGGTCGGCCGTCACCGGAGGATTGTTCTCTCCCGTGCGCCAGATGTGCTCGTACAGGCGGCGGACGGCCTCGAGCTCGCCGACCCTGTCCAGGGGGCGGATGCCGACGCCCGCGGCTCGCGCGGCGGCCTCGGCCGCGGCGCACGCCGCGTCGACGGGCGGGGAGTCGCGACGGTCGCGGATGAGATCAGTCACGCCGGCCATGCTCGCAGCCGGCGCCGTCCCGCGGATGGTCCGCGAGCACCGGACGGCGGGGCCCGGTTCGTCCGGACGGACGACTCTCCGCCGCCAGCAGTTCGGCGACCAGCGCGGTGAGCAACCGCGTCCGCTTCGGCAACTCCGCCACGACCAGGTGCTCGTCATCGGCGTGCGCGCCGCCGCCGACCGCCCCCAGTCCGTCGAGGGTGGGCGTGCCGACACCCGCGGTGAGGTTCCCGTCGGAGGCGCCGCCGACCGCGACCGAGGCGAGCGGGCCGACCCCGAGGTCGTCCGCGAGCCGGCGCGCCCGCTCGAACAGGTCCTTCGAAGCCGCCGCCGGGAGCGGCGGCCGGTTCGGGCCGCCCCTGACCTCCACAGCGGCGCCCGGCAGCTCCGGCCGCAGGGCCTGCATCGCCCTGTGGACGCGGTGCTGCTCGGCGGCCGCCCCTGCCCGGACGTCGACGTCGAAGCGTGCCGATCCGGGAACGGTGTTCGCCGTGGTGCCCGCCTCCAGACGGGTCGGCGTGACGGTCGTGCCCAGCGCGGGATCGCTCAGCGCCGCCACGGCCGTGATCTGGCGGGCCGCCTCGACCGTCGCGTTCACGCCGCGCTCCGGCTCCAGGCCGGCGTGCGCGGCCCTTCCCCGCACCAGCACCTCGTAGCGCGACACGCCCTTGCGCTCGGTCTTCAGGGCCCCGCCGGGCCCGGCGGCTTCCAGCACCAGTGCGGCCGCGCAGCGCCGCGCCTCGTTCTCGATGAGCCGCCGTGACGACGGCGACCCCGGCTCCTCGTCACCGGTGACGAGGAGGGTCACGCCGTCCAGGTCGTCCAGCGCCGCCAACGCGTGGAACGCCATCGCCAGCCCCGCCTTCATGTCGAAGCATCCCGGTCCGCGCAGCACCCCGTCGCGGACCTGGAACGGGTGCGTCTCCAGCGAGCCGATCGGCCACACCGTGTCGTGGTGCCCGATCAGCAGGACGCGCGGTTCGGCGCCGAACCGCCAGCGGAGATGGGTGCGCCCGTTGATGACGACCCGCTCCGCCTCGGCCTCCAGGTGCCGGGCGCCGATCTCGGCGACCACCTCCGCGCTGCGGGCGACCGCGGCCAGATCGTCGGACGGGGATTCGCAGTACACCAGCCGTTCGATGTCGGCGATCAACGCGGCCTCGCGCGCCTGTTCGCGGGCCGCGGGCCGAGCCCCGGCCCGTCGCAGGTCGCGGTTCGCCGCGGCACGGCGTTCTGTCACGGCGGGCACCTCTGGTCGACGCATCGCCCAAGCATCGCGAGACGCACCGCGAACGGACCTGTTCTGTCGGCCAACGCCGGCGCGCGAGGTTGGGACGCGGCGATGAAACCGAGCAGAGGCCGACACGGAGAGTGCCGATCCGAGCGCCCGCCCGTCCCCGGCGTGAGGACGGGCGGGGCGCCCCCCCCCGGCCCCCGGCGAGGGGGGGGGGCGGCGGGCCCCGGCCCGGGGCGGGGGGGGCCCCGGGGCGGGCGCGCGGGGGGGCGGCGCGGGGGGGGGGGGGGGGCGGGCCGCCCGCGG